>NZ_JBQHUC010000006.1:0-139728 GCF_052065395.1 Bariatricus sp. HCP28S3_F11
ACATTATACCAGAAAAAGGGAGGTCAATGCTCTTTTTATTTGCATTCTCCCATAAAATCAAGGTTTTTATTGAATTTTGGGACAAAAAAACAGGTAGTTTTTGACACTACCTTGTAAGGAAAGGAGAAAGAAAAATGGAACAAAAAAAATTATACAAGTCAAGAGAGAACAGAATGATCTGTGGGGTATGCGGAGGTATAGCGGAATATTTTAATATTGATCCGACGTTGATCCGGCTTGGAGGTGCACTTCTTGCATGTATGAGTTGCGGAACCGGACTTCTGGTATATTTTATAGCAGCAGTGATTATTCCGGAACAGCCGTAAAGAATCATAGAATCGCGGAATGGTTTTATGGCAGAAGACCTGTCAGAACGAGAGAAGCTTCTCGAAGGGTCTTCTGCCATTTTCGCGTCTCGTCTGCATTTTATATAACGTTCCATGCAGGGGGGAGCGTGCGACAAAAAGTGAGAATGGAGGTTTCGTCCGGATCCAGAAAACGAATTGCAAGACCGCAGCCACTGTGAAATTCTCCGGGCACTGGCATGATCGTAATCGCAAAATGTTCTTGGATTCGTTTCTCTGCATACATGACATCAGCATTGGTTTCGAAGGTCAGTATATAGTATTCCTGTTGTGACAGCATATGTGGGACCTCATTTCTTATCAGATATAATGTTATTATAAAGCATTTTTGTGTGAAAAGACAGAATAAATCTGATAAAGTAAGGAAATACTCCATGAAAAGGAGAGATCATGATGGCTGGTAAGAAGCAAAAAAAGATATGTCGTGAAGATATTGAACGGATGGAGACAGAAGAAAAGATTAAATACGAAATTGCCGAAGAACTAGGACTTCTGGATAAAGTTCTGGAAGACGGATGGAGATCGCTGTCTGCGAAGGAGACCGGTAGAATCGGAGGATTGATGTCGAAAAAGAAAAAAGAAGGGGAGTAAGTTTACAATATTGTTAAGAAATATGAATAATTAGAAATAACTGTGAATATTTTGCTACTTTGGTTGAAAAAATGCAGTGGGTTTGATATAATCGCTTGACTGAAAACTTGAAAACAGGTGAGTTTTATGGATGGAAAAATGAACGTGTTAAATGTGCAGTTGGATGATTATACAGCAAAAGACGCGATGAAGGCAGTCACGGAATATATGCACACAGAACCTGTAAATACGGTTGAAATCTTGACAGTGGATATCCTTATGAAGGCTGCTCAGACAGAAGGCCTGAAAGAAGATATCGAGCAGCTTGATCTGGTGATTGCAGGAGATGAATCGATTCTGGAAGCGGCAGAAGTGACGGAAAAGAAAAAGCTTCAGGAAGCGCATAATCAGGTGTTTATGAAGCTGGTGTTCCATTATTTTCATAAAAATCGTTCGCGCGTTTTTTTACTGACAGATTTGCCGGAAGAGACACAGAAGCTTGAGCAATTTTTACAAAGTGAATATACGGGGATTCAGATTGCCGGAACGGCATGTGTGCCGGAAGATGAGAGTGCAGATGATCTGATTACAAATCAGATTAACGGTGCGGAGGTGGACTGTGTGTTGTCCAGCATGGTTTCTCCGAAACAGGAGGAGTTCATCCGGCGGTGTAAGAACCTGCTCAATACTCGGCTCTGGCTGGGAATCGGAACAGAGTCTGGAATTATGACACAGAAAGAAACATGGAGAGTGCGGTTCAGAGAATTCTTGATACGTAAGATCCTGAAACGTGAAGTGGAAAAGGACAAGAAAAAAGTTAGTAACAATTTCCAACTTGAAAAATAAATATTTATAAAAAAATAACTGAGGAAATGCATAAAAAAATGTGATTTCCTCTTTATTTTTTTGTTGATTTGTATTAAAGTATAGTATAAGTATATATGCATTTCCATGTTTTCGGGGGAACGCTGTTGTGTAAAATGTATAATTGGAGGAGAAGAAAGTATGATATCAAATCAGATATTGCAAAACACAATTGAAGGTTTAAAAGCAATTACGAGAATAGATTTGGGAGTGATGGATACAGACGGCAAGACTCTTGCCACAACTTTTACAGAACCAGGTGACTATGGAAACGCAGTGCTTTCTTTTGTGGAATCTCCTGCGGAAAGTCAGGTAATACAAGGTTTCCAGTTTTTTAAGATTTATGATGAGCATCAGCTTGAATACATTTTGATTGCCAATGGTGGCAGTGAAGATGTCTATATGGTTGGGAAGATTGCTGCTTTCCAGATTCAGAACCTGCTGGTTGCATATAAGGAGCGGTTTGACAAGGATAATTTTATTAAAAATCTGTTGTTAGATAACCTTCTTCTGGTCGATATTTATAACCGCGCCAAAAAATTACATATTGACACTGAGGTGAAACGTGTTATCTTTATAGTTGAGACTTCTCACGAAAGAGATATCAGTGCGCTCGACAGTCTTCGTTCTGTTCTGGGTGGAAAGAGCCGGGATTTTATCACAGCTGTAGATGAAAAAAACATTATCGTTGTCAAAGAATTGGGAGCAAATGACGGTTATCCGGAAATGGACAAGACAGCGCATGAGATTCTGGATCTTCTCAAGTCAGAAGGGGAAGAGAATGTCCGCATAGCGTATGGGACGATCGTGAATGACATCAAAGAAGTTTCAAAATCTTATAAAGAAGCCAAGCTGGCTTTGGATGTGGGAAAGATTTTCTTCGATGAGAAGGAAGTGATTGCTTACAGTGCTCTGGGAATCGGACGACTGATCTATCAGCTGCCAATTCCGCTCTGCAAGATGTTTATCCGTGAAATTTTTGAGGGGAAATCTCCGGATGAGTTTGATGAGGAAACTCTTACGACAATCAACAAGTTTTTTGAGAACAGCCTGAACGTTTCCGAGACATCCAGACAATTGTATATTCACAGAAATACTCTGGTATACCGCCTGGATAAACTTCAGAAGAGTACAGGACTGGATCTTCGTGTGTTCGAGGATGCAATCACATTTAAGATCGCACTTATGGTTGTCAAATACATGAAGTATATGGAGACACTGGAGTATTAATAATTAGGAGGAGCATATGATAGAACTGAAAGAAGTTACGAAAGAATACTCGAAGGGTATTGCCGCGCTGAATGGGATCAATCTGACGATCGAACAGGGCGAATTCGTATTCATTGTAGGTGACAGCGGATCCGGAAAATCCACTCTGATTCGTCTTCTGATGAAGGAGATTGATCCGACGTCAGGAACGATTATTGTAAACGGGCAGAATCTGAACCGAATGAAGCATCGTCAGATTCCGCAGTACCGAAGAGGAATCGGAGTTGTGTTCCAGGATTTCCGACTGTTGAAAGACCGTAATATTTACGAAAATATTGCGTTTGCGCAGAGAGTTACAGAGAAATCAAGCAGGGTCATCAAAAAGAAGGTACCTGCAGCGCTTTCACTGGTAGGACTTGCACAGAAATATAAAGCATATCCGAAGGAATTGTCCGGAGGAGAACAGCAAAGAGTTGCGATAGCACGAGCTGTTGTGAATGAACCTGCGATTTTGTTGGCCGATGAACCGACAGGTAACCTTGATCCGACGAATTCATGGGAAATCATGAAGTTGTTGGAAGAGGCGAACGAAAGAGGAACTACAGTACTGGTAGTTACTCATAACCAGGAAATTGTGAACGAGATGAAAAAGCGCGTTATTACAATGAAAAAGGGGGTCATTGTCAGCGACGAACGAAAAGGTGGGTATAGAAATGAGAATTAGTACAATTGGATATTCGGTGAAGCAGGGAGTCAAAAATATCGGAAGAAATAAGATGTTCTCTCTGGCATCTATTGCTACCATGTCGGCTTGTATTTTTGTGTTCGGCCTCTTTTTTGCAATCGTAATGAACTTTCAGTATATCGTACACAAAGCAGAAGAAGGTGTGGCAATCACAATTTTCTTTGAAGAAGATGCGACGGAAGAACAGATTGCTGATATTAAAACGGAGCTATTGGCCAGAGATGATGTCAGCAAAGTAAATTATATATCAGCCGATGATGCATGGGAATCTTTTAAAGACGACTATTTCGGTGAAGATGCACAGGAGGCGGCAGAGGGATTCAAGAATGATAACCCGCTTGCAACTTCAGACAGTTATGAAGTTTTTATGGATGATGTGGCTTCACAGAAAGAAGTGGTTGAATTCGCAAAATCACTTCCGGGTGTGCGGAAAGTCAACAAATCGGATCTGGTTGCAAATACTTTGAACAGCATTAACCGTCTGATCTATTGGGTATCTGCAGCGATCATTGCCATTTTGCTTGCAGTGTCTGTATTCCTGATCAGCAATACGGTTACAATGGGTATCACCGTGCGGCGAGAAGAAATCGCAATTATGAAATATATCGGTGCGAAAGACAGTTTTGTACGTGCACCATTTATTTTTGAAGGTGTACTGATCGGACTGGTAGGAGCGGCAATCCCACTGGCAATGTTGTATTTCCTGTATGATAAGGCGATTAATTACGTCCTTATGAAGTTTGAACTACTCAAGAATATACTGGATTTTCTTCCGGTTGCACAAGTATATAAGACACTTTTGCCCGTGGGACTGGCGTTAGGAATCGGAATTGGTTTCATGGGAAGTTTCTTTACAATCAGGAAACATTTACATGTGTAATCGTGTATAGAGGATTAAGGGGACGAATATGATAAAGAAGAAAAGGTTACTAAGCTTACTTCTGGCCGGAGTTCTGTGCCTGGGAATGGTACAGCCTGTGCGGGCTGATGAGGTCGCAGATGCGAAGAAAAAGCAGGAAGCTCTTGAAGAAGAGAAGAAGAAAGCGGAACAGGAACAGGCTGAGCTGTCGCAAGAGCTTGATTCTATTATGGAAAAAATGCAGAAGACGCAGCAGGATCTATCTGATAAAGAACAGGAAATCAATGTTGCGGAGACGGATCTGGTTGAGGCGAAAGCAAAAGAGAATGATCAGTATGAGAGTATGAAGCTTCGCATCAAATATATGTATGAGAACAATAATACAGAGCTGATCGAGATCCTCGTCACCTCAAAGAGTATGTCGGAGCTTCTGAATAAGATTGAGTATATTCAGCAGGTGACGGAATATGACAGAAATATGCTGAAGGAGTTCCAGAAAATCCGGGAAGATATTGAGAAGAAAGAAGAAGCGCTGAAAGAGGAGTATGCGCAGCTTGAAACGCTCAGAGATCAGCTTCAGAACGAACAGACAGAGATGCAGGCGCTTCTGGATGAAAAGAATATTCAGATTGACAACTTATCTTCTGAAATCAGTGCAAACGCAGATGAATTGAAGAAACTGATCGCTGAAGCGAAAGCAGCGGAAGAGAGAAGAAAGCAGCAGAATCAAAGCAATGTATATCAGCCGAATAACGGTAACAGTCAGATTGTGATTACCGGCAATGGGAAGCTTTCTCATCCGGTTCCCGGAGCTTATATTACCAGTGGGTTTGGTTACAGAGTGGCGCCGACTGCAGGTGCGACGAGCAGACACGATGGTATCGATTATGGCGCAAGCACCGGTACACCAATCTATGCAGCGGACAGTGGTACGGTTATTACTGCTCAGTATAACAGTGCACGAGGTTATTATGTTGTAATCAATCATGGTAATGGGATGCAGACATGGTATCAGCACTGCAGCGCTTTGTATGTGAGTGTGGGAGATAAGGTGTCCCGTGGACAGAATATCGCAGCTGTGGGAGCGACCGGTATTGTTACAGGGCCGCATCTTCATTTTGAAGTACATGTAAACGGTACCCCGGTAGATCCGCTGCTATACTTGTAAACAAATACATAGACAAGTGGAAATAGGAAGAATATGGAAGAAAACTCAAATAAAAAAGAATTTTGGAAGGGCACACTTTGTGGTGCCCTTGCTGTGTTATTAGTGGTCATGATCGGAATGACTGCAAAGAATTATCTGCCGGTAAGCAAGGCGGAGCAGAATGTGGCAAACGGAAAAAGTAAGATCAAATTACTGGATCAACTCATTGAAGAAAAATTCCTCTACTCAGATGAAGTGGATCAGGAAACCCTGGAAGAGGGGGCGTATGCCGGATATATCGAAGCATTGGGAGATCCTTATACGATTTACCGCGATGCGGAGGAGACGGAAAAATATTATAGCGATGTTGATGGAGAATTCTATGGTATTGGCGTTCTTTTCAGCCAAAATACGGAAACAAAGCTCATAACAGCAGTGCATGTATACGAGGACACGCCGGCCGGCAAAGCGGGTGTCCGGGTCGGTGATATTTTGTATGAGGTTGACGGAGTGGATGTAACGGATATGAATCTGGATGAAGTGGTTTCTCTTGTGAGAGGAGAAGAAAACACGGTGGTGAACATTGTTGTGCTCCGGGGTGAGAAGAAAGAAAAAGTGGAAATGGACATCACAAGAGAAAAAATCCAGTCGCAGACAGTGCAGTATGAGATGAAGGAAGAGGAAATCGGATATATCCGGATCACCGAATTTAATAAAGTGACGTATGAACAGTTTCAGACGGCATTTGACGAACTGGAAGGGCAGAATATGAAGGGACTCATTGTGGATGTCCGTAACAATCCGGGTGGGCTTCTGGATGTTGTATGTGAGATACTGGATCAGCTTTTGCCGGAAGGAAAGATTGTATATACCAAAGACAAAGAGGGAAATGAGAAAACGCAGTATTCGGATGAAGAACATCAGTTTACAAAGCCACTTTGTGTTCTGGCTGATCAGAACAGTGCAAGTGCGTCGGAAATTTTTGCCGGTGCCATTCAGGATTATGGAATTGGTACAATCGTAGGGAAGAAGACTTTCGGAAAAGGGATCGTACAGAGCGTTTTCCCAATCAGTGACGGAAGCAGTGTTACAATGACAACGATGGAGTACTATACTCCAAATGGAAGAAACATACATAAAAAGGGAATTGAACCTGATATTGAAGTGGAGTATCAGTATGATGAAACGAATCCGGATGCTGATAATCAGCTTGAAGCGGCGCTGGAGGAGATTCGGAAAAAGCTTGATCAGTGATGTAGAATGAAGAAAATATGAAGGGAATGCCAAAATCGGCATTCCCTTTTAAGGTTGTCTATGATAGAATGTTTATGATAACGGGATGTGCAGAAAGGATTAGAAACTATGAAATTACTCATTAAAAATGGACATGTTGTGAATCCGGAAAACGATCTGAACGCCGTACAGGATGTTCTGATAGAGAACGACCGTATTATCAAAGTGGCTGATTCAGTTCGGGATGATGCGGATACAGTGCTTGATGCCAAAGGTATGTATGTCATGCCGGGATTTATTGATTTGCATGTACACCTGAGGGATCCGGGACTTACCTACAAGGAAACTCTGGAAACGGGAGGGATGGCAGCGGCAAGAGGCGGAGTAACGACGATCTGTGCAATGCCGAATACAAGACCGGTTACGGATACGAGTCAGATGATAGAGGAGCTGCATGAACGGGCGGCACATGAGAGCCCGGTTCACGTTATTCAGCTTGGTGCAATCACCAAAGGTCAGCTGGGTGAGGAACTTGCTGACATAAGAGGAATGGCAGAAGCAGGATGTCATGCCATCAGTGAAGACGGCAAGTCGGTTATGAATGCATCGCTATACCGGAAAGCCATGAAGATTGCAAAAGAAGAAGGAATATCCATCTTCGCACATTGTGAAGACATCACAATGGTAGAAGGTGGTGTGATGAATGCGGATGCGAAGGCGAAAGAACTGGGACTTCCGGGAATTACAAATTCAGTGGAGGATGTCATCGTGGCAAGAGATATACTTCTTGCAAAAGAAACTGGTGTGAGACTCCATTTGTGTCACTGCTCGACTCAAGACAGCGTGGAGATGATCCGACTAGCGAAGGCGGAAGGCCTTCCGGTAACCGGAGAGGTGTGCCCACACCATTTTACTTTGTGTACAGATGATATCCGGGGAGATGATGGAAATTATAAAATGAATCCTCCACTAAGGGCAAGAGAGGATGTAGAGGCGCTGAAAAGAGGTCTTGCAGATGGAACTATGGATGTGATTGCTACCGATCATGCGCCACATTCCGCAGAAGAAAAGAATCGCTCCATGGCAAAGGCGGCATTTGGAATTGTAGGACTTGAGACGAGTGCGGCACTTACCTATACAGAGCTGGTGGAACCGGGAATCCTTACTGTCATGCAGATGGCGGAAAAGATGAGCTATAATCCGGCAAAGATTCTCGGCTTAAATGACAAAGGTTCTGTATCTGAAGGAAAAATCGCGGATCTGGTTATCTTCGACCCCGAGAAGGAATATCGGATTGATGTAGAAAAATTTGCTTCGAAAGGGAAAAATACTCCTTTTAATGGATATCCGGTAAAAGGTGAGGTTGCCTGTACAATTGTAGATGGAAAGATTGTTTATCAAAGATAAATACATGAGAAATATGAGGAGAAGACTATTATGATTAACAAATTAGTAGAAAACATTAAAAAAACAGGAGCACCGATTGTGGTAGGGCTTGACCCTATGCTGAATTATGTGCCGGAACATGTACAGAAGAAAGCATTTGCAGAGTTTGGTGAGACGCTGGAAGGCGCTGGTGAGGCAATCTGGCAGTTTAACAAAGAAATCATTGATAAGACATATGATCTGATTCCTGCTGTGAAGCCACAGATCGCTATGTATGAGCAGTTTGGCATTCCGGGGCTTGAAGCATTCAAAAAGACCGTAGATTACTGCAAGTCGAAAGGACTTGTCGTAATCGGTGATATTAAGAGAGGCGACATTGGTTCTACATCTGCAGCATATGCAGTAGGGCATCTTGGTAAAGTGCAGGTGGGAAGCAAGACATATGTGCCGTTCGATGAAGATTTTGCAACGGTGAATCCCTATCTTGGATCAGATGGCGTAAAGCCTTTTATTGAGGTATGTAAAGAAGAGAAGAAAGGCCTTTTCATTCTGGTAAAAACATCAAACCCGTCCAGCGGAGAATTTCAGGATCGTCTGATAGACGGACGTCCGCTCTATGAACTGGTTGGAGAAAAAGTGGCTGAATGGGGTGCTGACCATATGGGAGACGAATACAGCTACATTGGAGCGGTTGTTGGAGCAACCTATCCGGAGATGGGAAAAGTCCTTCGTAAGATCATGCCGAAATCTTATATCCTGGTTCCGGGATACGGAGCACAGGGGGGAAAAGGAAAAGATCTGGTGCATTTCTTCAATGAGGATGGATTGGGTGCAATCGTAAACTCATCACGAGGAATTATCGCAGCTTACAAACAGGAGACATACGCAAAATACGGAGCGGAGAATTTTGGTGATGCTGCCCGTGCTGCGGTAGAAGCCATGGCTTTAGACATTCGTGAGAGCATTGAGCAGCGGTAAAATGGAACCGGGGAGAGTGGAGACTTTACGAGGCTTTGCTGTAAAGGATCCAAGAGCAGGAAAAACAGCTGTGAGCGAAAAAATAGAGAAATCAGAATCAGGAGATAGCATAAAGATGGCAGACAGAAAAAAAGAAAGCGCAGTCATATCTTCACAGGAGCAGATTGCGGATGGCATTTTCAGCATGTGGCTTCAGACTGAAGCGGCGAAGACGGCATGCCCGGGGCAGTTCATTTCCATGTACACGAATGATGGAAGCAAGCTGCTGCCGAGACCGATCAGTATCTGTGAGATTGATCGGGAAAAAGGTGAGCTTCGCGTGGTTTACCGTGTAACAGGTGAAGATACGGGGACAAAACAGTTTTCAGAAATGAAAGCGGGCGATACGGTTCCTGTTATCGGACCGCTGGGCAATGGTTTCCCGCTGGACAGAGGAAAAGGGAAAACGGCATTTCTTATGGGAGGCGGAATCGGTGTGCCGCCGATTTTGGAATTGGCAAAGCAGTTAGATGCCGACAGACAGATCGTGGTCGGCTACCGAGATGAGCATACATTCCTTCGGGAAGAATTCGAACAGAACGGTAACGTATATATTTCGACAGAAGACGGAAGCGTGGGAACCAAAGGCAATGTCATGGATGCAATCCGGGAGAACGGACTTACCGCAGATATTATTTATGCGTGCGGACCGACTCCGATGTTGCGGGCAATCAAGGCTTTTGCGGAGGAACACGGAATCGAATGCTACATTTCCCTGGAAGAGAGAATGGCATGCGGAATTGGTGCATGTCTGGCCTGCGTCTGCAAGTCCAAAGAAAAGGATCATCACAGTAATGTAAATAACAAGCGAATCTGTAAAGATGGACCGGTGTTCTTATCTACGGAGGTGGAAATCTGATGAGTACAGAAATAAACATGAGTGTAAATATAGCTGGCGTAGAATGGAAGAATCCGGTAACAGTAGCATCGGGTACTTTTGGGTCCGGAGCTGAATTTGAAGAATTTGTGGATTTGAACCGACTGGGGGCAGTTACTACAAAAGGTGTGGCAAATATTCCATGGGCGGGGAATCCTACGCCGAGAGTGGTGGAGACCTGTGGAGGAATGATGAATGCCGTGGGACTTCAGAATCCCGGGATTGATTTGTTTTGTAAAAGAGACATTCCATTTTTGAAAAAATATGATACCAGAATTATTGTAAATGTCTGCGGAAAATCAACAGAGGATTATTGTGAAGTTGTAGAACGTCTTGCAGAGGAAGAAGTGGATATGCTGGAGATCAATATTTCCTGTCCGAATGTGAAAGAAGGTGGAATCGCATTCGGACAGAACCCGAAAGCGGCTGAGAATATTACAAAAGAAGTGAAAAAATATGCAAAACAACCGGTAATCATGAAGTTGAGCCCAAATGTGACTGATATTTCTGAAATGGCAAAAGCGGTTGAAGCTGGAGGGGCGGATGCCATTTCTCTGATCAACACTCTGACAGGAATGAAGATCGACATTGACCGCAGACAATTTGTTTTGGCAAATAAAACCGGAGGAGTGTCTGGCCCGGCAATCCATCCGATTGCAGTACGAATGGTGTATCAGGCAGCAAATGCGGTACGGGTACCGGTCATCGGTATGGGAGGGATCGCAAGTGCAAAGGATGCCATTGAAATGATACTTGCCGGGGCAAGCGCTGTCTCGGTAGGAACTGCAAACTTCCACAATCCGGCAGTAACGATGGAAATCGTGGATGGAATTGAAGCATATATGAAGAAATATGGTTTTGCAAATGTGAAAGATATGGTAGGAATTGTGAAATAGAGACAGAACAGTGATCAATTTGGAGGATGAATGGATTATGGAACAGTATAAGAAAGAGTTTATTGAATTTATGGTGGAAAGCCAGGTCTTAAAATTTGGAGAATTTACATTGAAAAGCGGAAGAAAATCACCATTCTTCATGAATGCAGGTGCATATGTGACCGGATCCCAGCTGAAAAGGCTCGGAGAATATTATGCAAAAGCAATTCATAACAAATATGGAGATGATTTCGACGTGCTGTTCGGACCGGCGTACAAAGGAATTCCACTCAGTGTTGTAACAGCAGTTGCTTACAGTGAATTGTACGGAAAAGAAGTGCGTTATTGTTCAGACAGAAAAGAAGAAAAGGATCATGGTGCTGACAAAGGAAGTTTCCTTGGAAGTAAACTGAAGGATGGAGATCGTGTGATCATGATCGAGGATGTTACTACATCCGGAAAATCAATGGAAGAGACCGTTCCGAAGGTAAGGAACGCCGCTGAGGTCGAGATCGTTGGCCTGATTGTATCTCTGGACCGAATGGAAGTTGGAAAGGGCGGTGTAAAATGCGCGCTGGAAGAAGTAAAGGATCTGTATGGATTTGATACATCAGCAATTGTTACAATGGCAGAAGTCGTAGAATGTCTTTATAATAAAGAAGTGAATGGACAGGTTGTAATCGACGATACATTGAAAGCGGCAATCGATGCATACTATGAACAGTATGGTGCAAAATAAGGAGGAAATCCGATGACTGAGAAAGCATATAAAGTAATGGGATATACCGGAGCAGCGAGTCTTGCAGTGGGAATCGTAATGATTGTTGTCGGTGTTGTGGCCGGAGTAGTCATGATCATCAGTGGGGCGAATCTGTTCAAGGCAAAAAGAGGTTTGACGTTTTAGGAAGGATGCTTTGAATTGAAAGCAAAAAAAAGGAAGCGATTTCGGATACTCGGAAAGATCTTATTTGTGTTATATATAGGATTTCTATTGTATTTTTTGATCTTTTCGGACTGGTATGGACGAACCGGAGAAATGAGAGAATATCATTATAATCTGGTTCTGTTTCAGGAAATCAATAGATTTTGGTATCACCGGGACCGGCTTGGTTGGATCGCATATGCGAATCTGTTTGGCAATGTACTGATTTTTGTACCGTTTGGATTTTTTATGCCGATGGCAAGCAGGTACCGAAGTCTCTTTCTGACGCTGTTCTATAGTTTTGGACTGAGCTTCCTTGTGGAAGCTTTTCAGTTTGTTTCCCGGGTGGGGAGCTTTGATGTGGATGATCTGCTGCTCAATACGATCGGCGGTGTGCTCGGATACATTATATTTGTAATTTGCAACACGATAAGGAGATGGCATGATGCGAATCGGGAGAGAAAAAGAGCAGGCGCGAGAAAGGGAAAGAGATAAAGAGAGAAAAAAAAGGGGAAACCGGAAATATGGACAGGCGAAACTCAGACATTCCAGGAAAGGCCTGTTGTCCTGTATGATAGCGGTTGTTGTTGCGGGGATTTTTGTCGCATTGATCCTGACCGCTTTTATACATAAAGGAAACTCGGTGGCGATGATCGGCAGCTTCGGGCTTTTTGATATGATTCTTGCAGGAGTGGGGCTGAGTATTGGAGTAAAAGGGTTTCGTGAGCGGGATAAGAATTATCTAAGCTGTAAAATAGGCATAGGAATCAATGGATTTATATTGTTCTGTCTTATCCTGGTGTTTGTAAGGGGGCTTATATAGTGGAAGAAAGATACTATCTGACATTGGAACGAATTATGAAAATTACCGAAGAAAATACGGTAAAAGAACCGTATCAATCTTATTTTCGACATGTGGCGGAATTCTTGCTAAGGATTCATGATATCAAAGACAGCAGACATACTTCAGCGAGAGCGAGTATGACGAAGGAACGTCTGGAAGAAGAGATGCAAATGCTTTACTATGATGTGCTGCCCCAGAATTATGAGACATCCTACGCAAATCCGGAATATGCCGTGAGAGAACTCGGAGAAGAACTCGGTGCTTTTTTAAGTGCACTTTATACGGAACTTCGTGGAGATATCGGATATGTGTATGAGGAACGATATGATTATATCGTTATAGGAAACGAATTATTCATTGAAATTTACAATAAATTTGAAGAAGAAGAGACTCCTTCGCCTGAAAGTCTGAAGGAGATTTTTTACTGGTATGCCAGTGATTATTGTGATGTCTATGCAGCGGACAGAGTGGTTGAGCAGATCGATCCTGAGGCATATGATTTTGCAGTAAAGCGTATTATGGAGTCGGATCTGACAGACCTCAGATACCTGTACCGGTTTGGAGAATATGTGAGTGAAAATGAATTAAAGACGGCAGAATATCTGAATAGTCTTCCACAGGAGACCATTGATAAGATGGCGGATACCTATACAGAGGGATTTCGTGTAGGATTCATCAATACGGGTAAAGATTTGTCAAAGAAATCTGTTGTCAATATTCGGTATGTATTGGGATTTGAACGAGTTGTACGCAAGGCTATTCAAAATTTTGAAAAAATGGGATTGAAGCCGACCATTTACAGAGCTGCATCCAGCGTGATTACGCGTCCGCGTCTGGGAAAGAATGGATTCTATGGAGGAATTCCGAATAAGCAGTACGATTATGATCATAAAGATGATCTGGGGCTGGTCCTGGATAAACAATTCATGGAAAGAAAGCTGGAAGTGATGCGGACTGTTTTGGAGAAAAATAAAGAGCTGGCGGGGAGTTTTGCAGGTCCTGCGGTCATGGAAGTATTTGGCGAAAAACCGTTTGCACCGGTGACCAAACCGGAAGCGGTTACTTTCTCGAAAAAGCAGGAAGAGTTACTTCTTATAATGAATTCTCGTGCAGGTCAGATTACCAATCAATACATCAAAGGTGAGGAGAGAAGTTTTACGATCATTTCCTGGCCACTTCCGGAAATTGGGAATAACTATCCGGAAATTTTTGATGAAGTCATCCGGATCAATACACTGGATGCAAATGTATATGAAAAGGTGCAGCAGACGCTGATCGATGCGCTGGATCAGGGAGAATATGTTAGAATTTTGGGAAAAGGAGCCAATAAGACTGATTTGAAGGTGAGCCTTTGCAGACTTAAGAATCCGGAGAAGGAAACCATTTTTGAGAATTGTGTCGCGGATGTGAATATTCCGGTCGGCGAAGTGTTTACTTCCCCAATGCTTGAAGGAACGGAAGGCGTCTTATATGTAAGTAAGGTTTATCTGAACGAACTGCAGTACCGGGATTTGGAAATTCATTTTAAAGAAGGAAAAACGACAGAATATACTTGTAGTAACTTTGAATCTGAGGAAGAGAATAAAAAGTATATTTGTGATAATATTATGCACAATCATGAATCACTTCCATTGGGTGAGTTCGCAATCGGTACGAATACAACTGCATATATGGCGGCGAAAAAGTATGACATAGCGGATAAGCTTCCGATTCTGATCGCCGAAAAGATGGGACCGCATTTTGCGGTGGGGGATACCTGCTACAGCTGGGCGGAGGATAACGTGGTATATAATCCAAACGGCAAGGAGATCATCGCCAAAGAGAACAGTGTGAGTGCATGCCGGAAAGAAAACCCGGAACAAGCATATTTCCAGTGTCATACGGATATTACCATTCCATATGAGGAACTGGGAAAAATCAGTGTATTTACTTGTGAAGGAAAAGAAATTGTATTGATCGAGAATGGACGTTTTACGCTTCCGGGGACGGAAATTCTGAATGAACCTTTGGATAAATAGGAGATTTCTGTATCTGAGATTCTTTTTTGAGTTGACAGAGGAAAGAAGTGTTAGTAAAATAGCTAATAAATAAAGAGATATTTATTAAAATACTTATAAATAAGAAAAGGAGACTATTATGCCAAAAGTAGGAATTGTAATGGGCAGTGACTCTGACATGAAGGTTATGAGCAAAGCTGCGGACATGCTGGAGAAATTTGGAATCGAGTATGAGATGACAATTATTTCTGCACACCGTGAACCGGACGTGTTCTATGAATACGCAAAGTCTGCGGAGGCAAAGGACTTTAAGGTCATTATTGCCGGTGCAGGTATGGCAGCGCATCTTCCGGGAATGTGCGCGGCAATTTTCCCAATGCCGGTTATTGGGGTCCCGATGTCAGGAAAGAATCTTGAGGGGATGGATGCACTGTATTCTATCGTTCAGATGCCGCCGGGAATTCCGGTTGCTACGGTGGCAATAGATGGCGGAGCGAATGCAGCAATTCTTGCAGCTAAGATTCTGGCAACATCGAATCCGGAACTGCTTCAGAAGTTGAAAGACTATACTGCTGAGATGAAAGAAACGGTGCAGAAGAAAGCAGAAAAACTGGAAAAGCTCGGACATAAAGAATACTTAAAACAGATGTAGAAAAACAGTTAATGGAGGATTTGAGATGGACTATAAGAATGCGGGTGTAGATATCGAAGCTGGTTATAAATCAGTGGAGCTTATGAAGAAACATATTCAGCAGACGATGAGAGAAGAAGTTCTTGGAGGAATCGGAGGATTCTCAGGTGCATTTTCTCTTGAAAAATTTAAAAATATGGAAAAACCGACCCTCGTTTCCGGTACAGACGGTGTTGGAACCAAGCTGAAGCTGGCGTTCCTTCTGGATCGACATGATACCATCGGAATTGATTGTGTTGCGATGTGTGTAAATGACATTGCATGTGCAGGTGGAGAACCGTTATTTTTCCTGGATTATATCGCATGTGGAAAGAATGAACCTGAAAAGATTGCTACGATCGTAAGCGGTGTGGCAGAAGGATGTAAACAGTCCGGATGTGCCCTGATCGGTGGAGAGACCGCTGAGATGCCGGGATTCTATCCGGTAGATGAGTACGATCTTGCCGGATTTGCAGTCGGAATCGTTGATGAGAAGGACCTGATCACCGGAAAAGATCTGAAGCCGGGCGATGTTCTGATCGGTATGGCTTCGTCAGGAGTACATAGTAACGGTTTCTCTCTTGTAAGAAAAGTATTCAGCATGAAGCCGGAAGTCCTGAACGCAGAATATGAATGTCTGGGAACAACGCTTGGAGATGCACTTCTTGCACCGACCAAGATTTATGTAAAAGCACTTCGTATGGTGAAGGAAGCGGGTGTTAAGATCAAAGCCTGCAGCCATATTACCGGCGGCGGATTCTATGAGAACATTCCGCGTATGCTGATCGAAGGTACTCACGCAGTAGTGAAGAAAGACAGCTACCCGATTCCACCGATCTTCCGTATGCTTGCAGAAGACGGTGATATTGAAGAAAGAGCAATGTACAATACGTTCAATATGGGTCTTGGAATGATTGTAGCGGTAGATGAAAAAGACGTGGATGCAGCTATGAAGGCAATGAAGGAAGCCGGAGAAGAACCATATGTGGTAGGATATGTAGAGGCAGGAGAAAAAGGAGTAACCGTATGCTAAGAGTTGCAGTTCTTGTATCCGGAGGCGGAACAAATCTGCAGGCGATTATTGATGCGGTGGAAAACGGGACGATCACGAATACACAGATCGTCGGAGTAATCAGTAACAATAAGAATGCGTTTGCACTGGAAAGGGCCGGGAGACATGGAATCCCGGCACAGTGCATTTCTCCGAAGGATTTTGAGACAAGAGATGAATTTAACAGAGTATTTTTGGACAAGGTCAATGAACTGAAGGCAGATTTGATCGTACTTGCCGGATTCCTGGTTGTGATTCCGGAGATGATGATCCGGGAATACCGGAATCGTATCATCAATATTCATCCGTCACTGATTCCGTCATTTTGCGGAACCGGATTTTACGGGCTGAAAGTTCATGAGGCGGCGCTTAAAAGAGGCGTAAAAGTGGTAGGTGCCACAGTACATTTTGTGGATGAAGGAACAGATACCGGGCCCATCATTTTGCAGAAAGCAGTATATGTTGAGGAGGGCGACACGCCGGAAATTCTGCAGAGACGTGTAATGGAGCAGGCGGAATGGAAGATCCTTCCGCAGGCTATTAATCTGATTGCAAATGGTAAGGTTCAGATTGTGGATGGAAAGGTATCTATCACACAGTAAGGAGGGACTTATGAAGGTATTAATTGTTGGCGGCGGCGGAAGAGAGCACGCTATCGCGTATTGTGTGGCAAAGAGCAGCAAAGTAGATAAAATTTATTGTGCACCGGGAAATGCAGGAATTGCAGAATTTGCAGAATGTGTTCCGATCGGGGCAATGGAATTCGAGAAACTGACAGCATTTGCAAAGGAAAATGCGATCGATCTTGCAATCGTGGGAATGGATGATCCGTTGGTAGGCGGTCTGGTAGACGAGTTTGAAGCCGCAGGCATCCGTGCATTCGGGCCAAGAAAAAACGCGGCGATTCTGGAAGGAAGCAAGGCGTTCTCTAAAGATCTGATGAAAAAATATGATATCCCGACAGCAGCGTATGAAAACTTTGATGACCCGGAAAAAGCGCTTGCTTATCTGGAAACAGCGAAATTCCCGATCGTGCTGAAGGCCGACGGACTTGCACTCGGTAAAGGCGTGCTGATCTGCAACACGCTGGAAGAGGCGAAAGACGGTGTCAAAGAAATCATGCTTGACAAAAAGTTCGGTGCCTCAGGTAATACGATGGTTGTTGAAGAATTTATGACCGGACGTGAGGTGTCTGTTCTCTCATTTGTTGACGGCAAGACGATCAAGACGATGACAAGTGCACAGGATCACAAGCGTGCAAAGGACGGCGATCAGGGACTGAACACCGGAGGAATGGGAACATTCTCTCCAAGCCCGTTCTACACGGAAGAAGTAGATGAATTCTGTCAGAAATATGTTTACCAGAAAACGGTAGACGCTATGGCGGCAGAAGGAAGAGAATTCAAGGGAATCATTTTCTTCGGACTGATGCTGACACAGGACGGACCGAAAGTTCTGGAGTACAACGCAAGATTCGGAGATCCGGAAGCACAGGTTGTTCTTCCGAGAATGAAGAATGATCTGATCGAGGTCATTGAAGCCTGTATCGACGGAACGCTGGATCAGATTAATCTGGAATTTGAAGACAACGCAGCAGTCTGTGTTGTATTAGCTTCAGACGGTTATCCGCTCGCATACGAAAAGGGACTTCCGATCACGGGACTGGAAGAATTCAAGAAGCATGAAGGATATTACTGCTTCCATGCGGGAACCAAGTTTAACGGAGATCAGATCGTGACGAACGGCGGCCGTGTGCTTGGTGTGACAGCTAAGGGTGCAACTTTGAAAGAGGCACGTGCAAATGCATATGCGGCGACCGAATGGGTAAAATTTGATAATAAATATATGCGCCATGACATCGGAAAAGCGATTGATGAAGCATAGATGAAATAGTATAAAATAGTATAAAAAAGAGGAAAGATTTTGAATGAATTATCGAAAATCTTTCCTCTTTCTGCATTTATATTACTATAAAATGACCAAAATTTCAAGACTGGTAAAATGTCCTGTACTGAGGTATAATCGGCAGACAATGAACCAAATGAAATCATTAAAAAGGGAGAGAATATACCGGAGCCGGAGAACTTGGAAAGGGTCATAGAAGGGTATCTGAGAATTCTGGTGAAAGAACAGTATGGAGATTCTGAAGATTTGCTACAATATCTTAAGGAAGACGTAAAAGATTTCTGTGTGGAGTTGAAACGGAGATAATTTCTATTGCTAAATCAGTACAAAGAGAGTAAACTGGACATAAATTTACCAAATGTGATAGAAGAGGGTGAAGAACATGGCAGAGATCAGACCGTTCAGAGGAGTCCGTCCGGCGCCGGAGGTTGTCGCGCAGATTGCAGCACTCCCGTATGATGTATACAGCAGCAGAGAGGCGAGAAAAATCGTGGAGAATAATCCATTGTCTTTTTTGAAAATAGACCGTGCGGAGACGCAGTTTCCGGAAGGGACGGATATGTATTCGGAACAGGTATACGAAAGAGCCCGTGATACACTTCGGGAAATGAAGGCAGAGGGGCAGTTTGTTCAGGATGAGAATCCCTGTCTCTATCTTTATGAACTTACCATGGATGGCAGGAGCCAGAGAGGACTGGTGTGTTGTGCATCCGTAGATGATTATCTGAATCAGGTTATAAAAAAACATGAGAATACCAGAGAGGACAAAGAAATTGACCGGATTCGGCACGTCGATATCTGCAGTGCACATACGGGGCCCATTTTTCTGGCTTATCGTTCCAATGAAGGAATCAGAGAAAAGATTACGGAGGCGGTATCACGGATGCCGGTGTATGATTTCGTGAGTGATGATGGAATCAGGCATCGTGTCTGGAAAAAAGAAGAGGAAGAATGGAACCTGGATATCTGCAGACGATTCGGTGAACTGGGTAGTCTTTATATCGCAGATGGACATCATCGGGCAGCGTCTGCTGTAAAGGTGGCGCTTAAGAGAAGAAAGGAAAATCCGGAATACACCGGAAAAGAAGAATTTAATTATTTTCTGGCGGTTCTTTTTGATGAGGCAGAACTAAGGATTCTGGATTATAACAGAGTGGTGCATCAGGTTCCAAGTGAGATTATTGGAAATCTTCCGGAGCTTCTTAAGAGCGGGTTTTGGGTTGAGTACACAGGGAAAGAAGAAATCCGGCCGCGGCAGAAAGGTGAAATTGCCATGTATCTAGAAGAAGGATGGTACCTTCTTAAGGCAAAACCGAAAATTTGCCCGGAAGATGCCGTGAGAGGTTTGGATGTTTCTATTCTTCAGGATCACATTCTTTCACCGGTTATGGGAATCCAGGATCCGAAGACCGATACAAGGATCCAGTTTGTCGGAGGAATCCGCGGCCTTAAGGAACTGATGAATATTGTGGATGGGGAGGAAAATGCAGTGGCATTTGCCATGTTCCCGACTTCTATGCGGGAACTTCTTGAAGTGGCGGATGAAGGGAGACTGATGCCGCCAAAATCCACATGGTTTGAACCAAAACTAAGAAGCGGAATCTTTATTCATGAGTTTTAGTGCACTGCCCCAGCACACTAGATTCTAAAGATTTTATGAATCTTTTATGAATCTTGATTTTCCATTCTTGACAAACCGGGGATTGAATACTATTATAATCAATAGTTATGAGAAAGGCAGAGAGAAAGAGGAGTATGTATTTAGGGCCGGAAAGAGAGGACCATTCACTGGCTGAAAGGTGGTTCACGGGAAACGGATACAGAAGGTAGCTTTTGAGCCGGATATCTGAACGGGCGAGTAGGATATCACGGGGTGGTTTCCGTTACAGAACTATGAGATATATGAAGTATTAGAGAGACTTCATATAACAAAGGTGGTACCGCGTGATTACTACGCCCTTTACGTTTTGTAGAGGGCGTTTTTACATTCTTGGCGGAACCTTTATGAACACACAGAAAGTGAATGAAATTTGAGGAGGAAGCAATGAGTAAGAATTTGGAGAAAACATATAATCCGAAAGAAATTGAACCGAAGCTTTACAAAAAGTGGTGTGAGAAAAAGTACTTCCACGCAGAGGTGGACAGAGACAGGAAGCCGTTTACAACGGTGATGCCGCCACCGAATATCACAGGAAAGCTGCACATGGGACATGCGCTTGACAATACGCTTCAGGACATCCTGATCCGTTACAAAAGAATGCAGGGCTACAATGCACTCTGGATTCCGGGAACAGACCATGCGGCGATTTCGACAGAAGTAAAGGTTACGAATCAACTCAAAGCAGAAGGAATTGATAAGAAAGAGCTGGGAAGAGAAGGATTCCTTAAGAGGACCTGGCAGTGGAAGGAAGAATATGCCGGAACCATCGAGAGACAGCTTGAAAAGCTCGGTGTATCCTGTGACTGGGACAGAGAACGTTTCACCATGGACGAAGGATGTTCCAAAGCAGTAGAAGAAGTATTCATCCGCTTATATGAAAAAGGATATATTTACAAAGGCTCACGCATCGTCAACTGGTGTCCGGTATGTAAGACCTGTCTTTCAGACGCAGAAGTAGAACACGAAGAACAGGCAGGACATTTCTGGCATATCAAGTATCCGATCATCGGAACAGACCGGTTCCTTGAGATCGCTACAACGCGTCCGGAGACGATGCTTGGTGATACGGCGATTGCGGTACATCCGGATGATGAGAGATATACAGATATTGTAGGCAAGATGGTACTGCTTCCACTGGTTGGAAGAGAAATACCGATTGTTGCCGATTCTTATGTGGATAAAGAATTTGGAACAGGAGCGGTTAAGATCACACCGGCTCACGATCCGAACGACTTTGAAGTAGGAAAACGTCATAACCTTCCGGAGATCAATATCATGAATGACGATGCAACGATCGTAGAAGGCTATGGAAAATATTCCGGCATGGATCGTTATGAGGCAAGAAAGGCTATCGTAGCAGATCTGGAAGAACAGGGATATCTGGTTAAAATTGAAGAACATACACATAATGTAGGAACTCATGACCGATGCGGAACAACGGTAGAACCGCTGATCAAACCACAGTGGTTTGTTAAGATGGACGAACTGGCAAAGCCGGCTATCGAAGCAATTCAAAAGGGAGAACTGAAGTTTGCCCCGGAGCGTTTCAATAAGATTTACCTGCACTGGCTGGAAAATATCCGTGACTGGTGTATTTCCCGTCAGATCTGGTGGGGGCACAGAATCCCGGCTTACTACTGTGATGAATGCGGTGAGTTTGTAGTCGCAAGAGAGATGCCGGAGGTTTGCCCGCATTGTGGATGCAAACATTTTACACAGGATGAAGATACACTGGACACATGGTTCAGTTCTGCACTGTGGCCATTCTCCACACTCGGCTGGCCGGATAAGACAGAGGATCTGGATTACTTCTATCCGACAGATGTACTGGTAACCGGATACGATATCATTTTCTTCTGGGTAATCCGTATGGTATTCTCCGGATACGAGCATACCGGAAAGGCACCGTTCCATACCGTACTGATCCATGGACTGGTACGTGACTCTCAGGGACGTAAGATGAGTAAATCACTTGGAAACGGAATCGATCCGCTGGAAATTATCGACGAGTACGGCGCCGATGCATTGCGTCTTACACTGGTAACCGGAAATGCACCGGGAAATGATATGCGTTTCTACAATGAACGTGTGGAATCCAGCCGGAATTTTGCAAATAAAGTCTGGAATGCATCACGGTTCATCCTGATGAATATGGAAGACAAAGTGATCTCCAAACCGGATGACAGGGATCTGACCATGACGGATAAATGGATTTTGTCCAAGGTGAATACACTTGCAAAAGATGTGACTGACAATATGGACAAATTCGAACTTGGTATCGCAGTACAGAAAGTATATGATTTCATCTGGGATGAATTCTGTGATTGGTATATCGAACTTGTAAAATACAGAATCTATCATTCTGATGAGAACTATAAGAGTGCAAATGCAGCACTCTGGACTCTGAAAACGGTTCTTGGAAATGCACTGAAGATGCTGCATCCATTTATGCCGTTTGTAACGGAGGAGATTTATGGAGCACTGGTTCCGGAAGAGGAATCTTTGATGATGTCTTCCTGGCCGAGCTATATTGATGAGTGGAACTTCCCGGAAGCAGAGAAGGTTACCGATCACATGAAGGAAGTCATCCGCGGTGTAAGAAATGCACGTGCAGAGATGAATGTTCCGCCTAGCCGCAAAGCGAAAGTGTTTGTCGTATGTGAAAGTGCTGAACTCAGGGAAGGACTTACGCAGCTGATCACTTCGGCATGTCCGCTTATGAGTGCGAGCGAATTGGATATTCAGGCTGATAAAGCAGGTATTGCAGATGATGCGGTGTCGATCGTAGTGCCGGATGCAGTGGTTTATGTTCCGCTGGAAGAACTGATCGATTTTGAGCAGGAAATTGAGCGTCTTACAAAAGAAGAGGCAAGACTGAACAAAGAAATTGCCCGCGCAAACGGAATGCTGAACAATGAAAAATTTGTCAGCAAAGCACCTCAGGCAAAGGTTGATGAGGAAAAGGCGAAGCTTGAAAAATATACACAGATGCTTGAGCAGGTAAAAGAACGTCTTGCAGGTCTGAAAAAATAAAAGTATGGCAGGCAGATGCCGGAAGGTATCTGCCTGAATGGTGCATAAAAACGTAAAAAGAGAGGAATACAAGAGGTTGTTTTATGAAAAAAATTCAGTTTAAGAAATTCAAATTCAAGAAACCTGATATCAGTGGAAGTATTCAAAAACTGAAGAATTTAAGAATGGAAGACATCAAGGATTACTGGAAAATGAAGCATGAACGCCGGGAAAGGATTCTGGAGGAGCGAAGAAACAGTGAATTTTCCAGAAAGATGGCACCGTATTACCGGCTGATGAATCGTTTCTCGCTGTTTCTTCACGCAATCTGGGCAATTCTGATCAATTTTATAATTGAAGCCTTATCAAGACATTCTTTGATAGAAGCATGGGATTACATGACAGAGTCACCGCTTGTATTTTCCTATAATGCATTTATGATATTTGTCACTTTTACCGTTGTATATCTGGTACGGCGGAGGGTGTTTGCAAGAATTATTATCAGCGTGGTATGGTTGTTCCTGGGGGTCTGCAATGGCATCATGCTGTTGAAACGAGTTACGCCTTTTAATGCCCAGGATTTGAAGACTTTTAAAGAAGGCCTATCGCTTTTTACTAATTATTTTTCCCCGTTTGAACTGATCATGATTGCAGTCGGTGTGAGTGCACTTTTGGTATGGGGTGTTGCCATGTGGCGAAGAGGAGGGCAATATGAAGGAAAAATGCACCGTCTTCTTGCGCTTGCAGGTGTTATTGTGAGCTTTGGAGCATATTCTCTGGTGACAGATCTGGCAGTTGAAAACAGAGTTGTTTCCACATATTTTGGGAATATTGCGTTTGCCTATGAGGATTATGGACTTCCATATTGCTTTGCCGCGAGCCTGTTTAATACAGGAATTTCGCAGCCGAATGATTATAATGAAGATACAATTCAGAGAATCAGCAATAACGGAGAACTGACAGAGAGTACTGCTGATACGGATGTTATGCCGAATGTGCTTTTTGTGCAGCTGGAGTCATTCTTTGACACTTCTGAGTATGAAGCACTTCAGACATCGATGGATCCGTTGCCAAATCTTAGAGAGATGTTTGAAGAGTATTCTTCCGGGTATTTTAAAGTGCCTTCTGTAGGTGCCGGCACGGCGAACACGGAATTTGAGGTGCTGACGGGGATGAACCTGCGTTATTTCGGCCCGGGAGAATATCCGTATAAAACGGTTCTCAAGAATCAGACGGCAGAGAGTGCAGCCACTGCATTTGCCGAGTTCGGATATGGTACACATGCGATTCATAACAACGGCGGAAATTTCTACAGTCGTGCAAAAGTATTTAACAATATTGGATTTGATACATTTACCAGTAAAGAATTTATGAATATTCTTCAGTTGACTGAAAACGGATGGGCCAAGGATGATATTCTTCTAACGCATATTGCGGATGCGTTGGATTCAACAGAACAGCAGGATTTTGTCTTTACCATTAGTGTGCAGGGCCATGGAAATTACCCGGAGACGAAGCTGATCGAGAATCCGAGGATCACAGTCAGCGGAATGGAAACTGAGGAAAAGAATAATGCCTGGGAATATTATGTCAATCAGGTATATGAGATGGATCAGTTTGCCGGAAATCTGGTGAAGATGATGGAAGAGCGGGGAGAGCCTACGGTCATTGTTTTCTATGGTGACCATCTTCCGACAATGGGACTGGAGGCAAAGGATCTGAAGAGCCGTTATCTCTATAATACGAATTATGTGATCTGGGATAATCTTGGACTTGAGAAGCAGGATCGCAATATACCGGCATATCAGATTATGGCCGATGTGATGGAACGGTTGGGACTGCATTCCGGAACAGTATTTAATTACCATCAGCAGAGAAGAAAGACGAAGGATTATCTGCTAGATCTGGAACTTCTGCAGTATGATATACTTTATGGAAAACAGTATGTGTATGAGGGAGAGCTTCCGATTACGGAAGGCCATATGGAAATGGGAATTAAAGAAGTGACGCTGACCGGACTGAATAGTAATCTGAATGGAAGTTACAGCCTCTATGGAACAAACTTTACGAAATGGAGTAAAGTTTATATTAACGGAGAGAAGCAGAAGAGCACATTTTTGAATAATACGCGAATTGAACTTCCGGAAAGCAAACTGGAAGAGGGCGATATTATAACAGTTAGTCAGGTGGGATCCAGCAATACGATATTCCGCACATCTGCGGAATATATCTGGATGAGTGGAAACCTATTAAAATATACAGATGAGCTGAAGCAGCAACTGGAAAGAGATCAGGGTACGACAGTTTCTGAAGTGAAGGATACAGATGCAGAAAAAGAGCCGGAAACGGAGGAAAATCAGTAACATTCTGCACAGTGAGGGGAAAGCGTGAATTACGAAGAAATTATTCATTATATAGAAGAGATACCTAAATTTACGAAAAAACACACATTAGAACATACTCGGGATTTTTTGAGAAGACTTGGAAGTCCCTGTCACAACAGAAAAATCATTCATGTGGCAGGGACGAATGGAAAGGGGAGCGTCTGCGCATATATGCAGGCGATTCTTCTTTCTGAGGGGAAAAGTGTTGGACTTTTTACATCCCCTCATTTAGAAAAAATGAATGAGAGAATCAAAATTAACGGAATCGACATTACAGATGAAAAATTTGAAAAAATATTTAACAGTGTGAAGGGTGTCGTGAATGAAATGGAAGAGGAAGGAATCGGACACCCCTCGTATTTTGAATTTCTGTACGGAATGGGAATGACAGCATTTGAAGATGCCGGGACAGAGTATGTGATTCTGGAGACCGGGCTGGGAGGACGTCTGGATGCGACAAATTCATTTGCACATCCGTGTCTTACGGTGATTACTTCCATTGGAATGGATCATACAGAGATTCTGGGGGATACGTTGGAACAGATTGCTGCAGAAAAGGCCGGGATCATAAA
The DNA here is from genome assembly GCF_052065395.1 of Bariatricus sp. HCP28S3_F11. Lineage (NCBI taxonomy): Bacteria > Bacillati > Bacillota > Clostridia > Lachnospirales > Lachnospiraceae > Bariatricus > Bariatricus sp. HCP28S3_F11. The sequence goes on from NZ_JBQHUC010000006.1 coordinate 26,165, forward strand.
GGCAAAGGTTCCGGTTTTCTTCGATGGAAGCTGTCCGGAAGCAGCTGCCGTAATCCGTCGAATGGCAGCAAATGTCGGTGCACCATGTAAAGAAATCGGGAAAGATGCGTTCGAAATTCAGGAAATTACGGACAAACATATTGCTTTTTCTATTTGTAGTGAGTATGATAGTAATACCAAATGGCAGGTTGAAAGTACCGGCATTTATCAGGTTATGAATGCAGGAATAGCCATTATGGCGATGCGGTCCATATTGGGTGATGAGGCAGACACGGAGAAATGGAAGGCCGCAGTGGCTGCCACATACTGGCCGGGAAGAATGGAAACAGTTATGAAGAATGTCGTTCTGGATGGGGCACATAATCTGGCTGCAATAAACCGATTCGCGGAAAGTATCCGGGAGCAGAAAAAAGCAGGGAATTTATTGAAAGATAAACTGGTCATTTTATTTTCGGCTGTTTCGGATAAAGATTATGAACATATGATCAAGGTGCTTTGTCAGGATGTGGATGCAGACGTATATGTTATAACAAAACTGGAAGATAAAAGAGGGGCAGATGCCAGGACCCTGGCGGAAGTATTTGAGAAATATACGGAAAAGCCGGTTCTGGAAGAAGCGTCTCTTAGTGAGGCATTTGAACGTGCAATAGAAGAGAAAGGAAAGAATGGAAGGCTGTATTGCCTTGGTTCTTTGTATCTGATTGGTGAGCTGAAAAGGCTGATAGGAGGCAGACATGCTTAATTTTGAAGAAGAACTGAAGAAATTTAAACCAAGTCTGGAAGTGGAAGAGATTGAAAAAGCTGTTTATGAAGAAGATTTGACGGATATGACAGATATTTTGCGGGAGATGCTTGAAAAAGCAAAATAGGGGAGAGTTTCATGGATTATTTACAGAAGTTTGCGTATCAGTCAAATTACTGGTACAATGATGGTCTGAAAAAGGCAAAAATCCGGGATCTGTCCGGGGCTATTTTGTCTTTGAGGAGGAGTTTACAATATAACAGAGAGAATATTGCGGCAAGAAATCTATTGGGACTTGTGTATTATGGCCGAGGCGAAGTGGTAGAGGCTTTGGTGGAGTGGATCATCAGTAAGAATTTCAAGTCTTATGAGAATATTGCCAATTACTATATTAAAAAAGTACAGGAGACACCGAGTGAGCTGGAGACGATCAATCAGGCGATTCACAAATACAATCAGTGCCTTCTATATTGTCGCCAGAATGGAGAGGATCTTGCAATCATACAGCTTAAAAAGGTCATTGCAGCGCATCCGAGTTTCCTGAAGGCGCATCAGCTTCTTGCACTTTTATACCTTCATACAGAGCAGTATGCTAAGGCAAGGCAGATCTTGCGACGTGCGCATAAGATGGACATTACCAACGAGATCACACTTGCGTATATGCATGAATTGACACAGATGCGAAGTCAGAAAGTGGCAAAGCTGAAAGAAGAGAAGGAACAGACGGTAACCTATAATCTCGGAAATGAAACGATCATCCAGCCGGTATCTGCGAGCCTTAAAGATAATGCGGCTGTGCTGACGATTGTCAACATTCTGATTGGCATTCTGGTCGGGGCAGCAGTAGTCTGGTTTCTTATATCGCCTGCTGTCAACCAGAAACGTACAGAAAATGCGAACCGGAATGTGATTGCATTGAGTGAAGAGGTGGAGTCGCGCGATACACAGATTGAGACATTGAAAAAAGAACTGGAAAGTTATCGGAATACCAGTGATCAGGCAGAAAATGCATTGCAGACTGCCCAGTCCACACAGCAAAGTTATGAGGCTTTGATGAAGGTGGCGGAGCAGTACGAAGGCGGAGCAACCAGTAATGCAGACATGTTGGATGGACTGTTTACGGTGAGCCCGGATGCGCTGGGCGAACAAGGAAAAGCTATCTATGATGAAATCTCAGGAGAGCTTTTCCCGACGATGTGTTCACGCCTTCTTGCACGGGCAAAGGAGAATCTGAATGAAAGCAATTATGCAGATGCAGTCACGAATCTGGAGAAGGTCGTCAGAATGGAGGCAGGTTATAGCGATGGTGAGGCTATGAAACTTCTGGGAGATGCATATGCCGGCAGCGGTGATGCTGATAAGGCGAAAGAAGCATATGGGAAGGTCGTATCAGATTATTCAGGAACACAGGCTGCGACAGATGCCCAGAGTGCTCTGGATGCAATGAATACAGCATCGTCACAGAATGACGGACAAAATACAGCAGATGGCAGCCAGACGGGAAATACAGGAACAGAATAGAGGAAAATCATTATCATAATATACGAGAGAGAAGGATATGCGGATATGCATATCCTTTTTCTTTTGGTTCTGTGGTAAGGCATATGACAAAAGCGTCCGTTGGGCGTGAATTAATAAAAGGAGGAGTATCTATGCAGTATCAGGTTGAAGAAAATTGTCTGACGATTTTTCTGCCAAAGGAGGTGGATCATCACAATGCGGAAGAAATCAGAAAAGAGGCCGATCAGGTCATTGCAAAGAAGCATATTAAGCATGTGATATTTGATTTTAGCAGTACGAATTTTATGGACAGCTCCGGGATTGGAGTCATTATGGGAAGATATAGGCAGATCTATCTTCTCGGAGGTGAAGTCTGGGCGGTTCATGTGGGAGAACGCATGAAGAAAATCCTGAATATGTCAGGGGTAACCAAAATTATGCAGCTTTATGAGGAGGATATGGAGTAATGGAATATGCAGCAGAGGGAAAGAAAAATGAGATGGAGCTGGTATTTGACAGCCTGTCAGAAAACGAAGGATTTGCAAGAGTTGCCGTGGCGGCATTTATGACACAGATGAATCCGATTCTGGAGGAAGTGTCCGATGTGAAAACAGCAGTTTCCGAAGCCGTTACAAATTCGATTATTCACGGCTATGAGAAGGAAAAAGGCAAAATACGAATTTATTGTTGTGTTTCAGGAAGGGAACTTTACTTAGAAGTGGAAGATTATGGAATCGGAATTGAAGATGTTCAAAGAGCGATGGAGCCACTTTATACTTCGAAACCGGAGCAGGATCGTTCCGGTATGGGGTTTGCATTTATGGAAGCGTTTATGGACAAAGTAGAAGTAGAATCCATTCCCGGCGAAGGGACGATCGTTAAAATGAAAAAAACAACAGGAGACAGTAATCAAATATGGAACACACGCTCGCTTTAATCCAAAAATCTCACGAAGGAGATGAAGAAGCGAGAGCACAATTGGTGGAAGAGAATACCGGACTAATCTGGTGTGTGGTAAAACGATTTTATGGAAGAGGCGCAGAAGCGGAGGATCTGTTTCAGATTGGAAGTATCGGTCTTTTAAAAGCAATTGATAAATTTGATCTGTCTTATGATGTGAAATTTTCAACTTATGCAGTTCCAATGATTTCAGGAGAGATCAAACGTTTCTTGAGAGATGACGGAATGATCAAAGTAAGCAGGTCTCTAAAAGAGCTGGCATACAAGGCTTTTGCATGTCAGGAGGAATTACAGAGAAAATGGGGAAGAGAGCCAATGCTCCATGAACTTGCAGAGTGTATGGGGGTAGAAAAGGAAGATCTGGTCATGGCTATGGAAGCAAATGCAGAAGTGGAATCGATTCACAAAACGGTTTATCAGAAAGATGGGCAGGAGATTCAACTTCTGGACAAGCTGAAAGAGCAGGAATCTGGAGAAGACCGGGTACTGGAACGAATTTTGTTCAGAGAACTGCTAGAGCAGCTCGGAAAGGAGGAAAGACAATTGATCTATCTTCGATATTTTGCGGACAAGACTCAGACAGAAGTTGGAGAACAACTGGGAATTTCTCAGGTTCAGGTGTCAAGAATGGAGAAAAAGATATTGGAAGAGCTCAGGAGACAACTATAAAAAAACAAGAAAACTGCATATTTTACAAAAAAGATGACATACTACCAGCAGAAAGAGAGGTGTGTGGATTATGGAAAAAACAAAAAGAAGGATCCGCATCTTACTGCTGGCAGTTTTGATGTTTGCGGTCATTATCGGAGCAGTTTACTATTTTCAGACCATGGAATACTCGGACGATCGGACAGAGGGGACTCTGGTTGCAAAAATGTATGGATGGGAAGGGGACAACTGCTATGGCATCCGGAAATGATATTTTGTATATAAAAGGGGAAAAAAACACAGAGGTATCAAAGCTGGAAGTGACGTTGGGAGATTTACTTTCTATGGAATGCAGTAATCAGAATGTGCTGAATAAGGTCAAAACTCTGCGGATTCTGAAAATTCCTGAAAAAGGGCAGCATCGTTTTGTTATATCGGTTCTGAAAGTGATTGAATGCATTCATAAGGAATATCCGAACCTGACGATTCAGAATGAAGGAGAGATCGATCTTATCATCACATATGAAAACCCGAAAAAGCAAAACCGGCTGTATCATCTGGCCAAAGTCTGCGTTATTTCGGGGATTACATTTCTGGGAGCTGCTTTTTCCATCATGTCGTTTAATAATGATGTCGGAATAACGAAAATGTTCGGTCAGATCTACAGTCAGGTAATGGGGCATCCGTCAGACGGCTTTTCTCTGCTGGAACTCACATACAGTATTGGTCTGATTATAGGGATACTGGTATTTTTCAATCATTTTGGAGGAAAGAGGTTCTCTGTAGATCCGACGCCTATGGAAGTGGAAATGCGGCTCTATGAAAACGATATACAGTCAACTCTGATCGAGGCATACTCCAGAAAGGAGATGGAGCTGGATGTGGGGAAAACAGATTCTTCTGGGAATACTGGGGCTTAGTGCCGGAATGGGAACGGCAGCAGGACTGTTCTCATTTATCATCGGATTAGGAGTTGTTTCGGATTTTGCCGATCGAACCCATACAGGAGAAAAGATTCTGTGGTATGAGGACTGTATAGCAGCCGGAGGAATTCTGGGAAATCTCTTCTGGGTCTATCAGATCTGGATTCCGGGGGGAAGATGGCTGCTGTCTGTGTTCGGATTATTCTCCGGAATCTTCGTGGGCTGCTGGTCTATGGCACTGGCGGAGGTGCTGAATATTTTTCCTATTTTTGTGCGAAGAATAAAATTGATAAAGTGTATTCCGTTTCTGATTCTGGGGATGGCACTCGGAAAAGGAATCGGAGCAATCTGGTATTTCTACATGAGATGGTAAAAAAGAATGTGGTTGGAGGATGCAAATGAAACAGAATGGTTATGAAAAGTATGTAAAAGAAAGAACTCCAGTAAGAAAGCTGGGACCGGATATGGCAAAAGCTTTTGTGACAGGAGGAGTGATCTGCGTGATAGGGCAGGGGATTCTGAACTATTGTGAAATGCTGGGATTGGATCAAGATACGAGTGGAGGGTGGTGCTCTATGATTTTGGTGCTTTTGAGTGTGATCCTCACCGGAATCGGAGTGTATCCGAAGATTGCAGACTGGGGAGGAGCAGGTGCGCTTGTGCCGATTACGGGATTTGCCAACTCAGTAGCTGCACCGGCAATCGAGTATAAGAAAGAAGGACAGGTCATGGGAATCGGATGTAAGATCTTTACGATAGCTGGACCGGTCATTCTATATGGAATCTTTACAAGCTGGGTATTAGGAATCATATATTGGATCGGAACAGTGACCGGAGTGGTGTAAGCCACTCCTTTATTAGTTTCGTGTGTAAAAATGGAAAAAGTGCTCATGTTTATCTAGTAAAACACAGCATATTTTGGTGAAATGAAACATATAGTGGCATTTTGGGCAATCATGCTGCTGAAAGGAGTATTGTATCAAAGATATGAAAGGACAAAAGATCGGGGAGGGGTACTGTGAAAACGGGAAATAGAATGCAAAGTGAAAGAACGCATAACAATGAGTGCGATCATCTTACCGGGCTTTGCAGCAGAGAAGCGTTTTACTTGCAGGTCTCAGACATTCTGGAGAAAGATCCGGATACGCAGTATGATATGGTCGTAGCAGACGTAGAGAACTTTAAAGTGGTCAATGAACGTTTTGGAATCAAAAATGGAGATAAAGTGCTTTGCTACCTGGCGGATAAGTATCAGAGACTTCTGAATGGAGAAGGAATCTGTACCCGTATGCATGGAGATGTATTTGCTATGCTGATCCGGCATGGTGACGGAAGCTGGAAGGAACGGATTCTATGGCAGTTTGGAGAAAATGAGAATGAGATGGAATTTCGAAATCTGGTGATCAAATATGGAATATATGAGCATGTAGATCGCAGAATCGTACCGTCCGGGATGTGCGACAGAGCTGTACTGGCGCTGAACCGTATCAAAAAGATGTACGGTAAAAATGTAGCTATGTACGATGACTCTCTTCGTGCAACACTTCTTCGTGAACAGCAAATCCTTGATACGATGGAAAGAGCGTTAAAAGAACGCCAGTTTCAGGTTTATTATCAGGCAAAATATGATATCAATACAGAGAATATCATCGGAGCAGAGGCATTGGTGCGATGGATCCATCCGGAAATGGGATTTATGTCTCCGGGGGAGTTCATTCCGTTATTTGAAAAAAATGGATTTATTGTAAAAGTAGATTATTATGTGTGGGAGGAAGCATGTAAAATACTGAGAAAATGGAAAGAGGAAAACAGAACGATGATTCCAATCTCTGTCAATGTTTCGCGGGTGGATTTTGAATTGCCGGGACTCGTAGAAAGGATCACCCATCTTGCAGATCAGTATGAGATTGAACGAAAATATCTGCATCTGGAAATCACGGAATCGGTTTACACCGATGAACCGCAGCAGATCATACAAAAGAACTCCAATGACCGGAAAAATATTCTTGGGTTTATCATTAGCTTGTCAAAATGGCTGAATCTGTCTACGATTGCAGAAGGCGTGGAGACGAAAGAGCAGATTGAAAAGCTGAAAAGTTTCGGCTGCGATTATGTGCAGGGATATTACTACGCAAAACCTGTACCGTATGAGGAGTTTGAACAGCTGTTGGATAAAAAGACAGAAAGCAAAGCATCGGTTGATGTGATTGCGAAGGAAGAAGAAATATTGAAAATATGTAGTGGAGAAAAATATTCGATTCTGATTGTTGATGATAATGAAATGAACAGAGAACTACTGATGCTTTCGGTGGAGAAGGTTATTGGAAAATAACTTCTGAAATTGGGGTTTATTCTTCCGATAATGACGGAGGGAATGAGATGAAAAAGTGGTTTAGAGAGAATAAAAAATATGGTTACCTTCTAGTCTTTATTTTGGCAGTTCTCTTTCTGGTCGGTTCACTGTTTGATTTCAGTATGCTTGTGATGCGGCATGAGACGAATCAGGGATATGAGAATCTGAGATATACGAACGAACAGCATTCTTTGATCGTACAGAATCAGATTGATCAGTATTTTGTGGCACTTATCAAGGATGCGTTGTTGCTTAGCAAGCAGGAACTTACAGATCAGGAAACATGTCTGGAATTTTTTGAACGGTTGATGGAACTTCCGGATATGGATTTCGGTGTTTTCGGCATAGCGGATTTGGAGGGAAATACATTTCTGTCAACAGGAGAAAAGACTCAGGTGAAGGACAGGCAGTTCTTCAAGGAGGCGGTGAATGGCAGGCAGTATATTACCGAGAAAAAAGAAGAACTTATGGCTGTCATTGCGGTTACGATTATGGATGAGGATGAAAGGATAAAGGGAGTTCTGTATGGTGAAATTCCGCTGGATGATATGGAACTGTTTAATCAGATTCTGGAGGAGAAACAGGCTAAATATTTATTCCTGCTGGACAGCGATGGTAATTATATCGTCAGATATGGAATTACACTAAAAGAAAAGAGTTTGATAGAAACGTTGGATATGGTCCGATTTGATAAGGACAATCCACAAGTACATAACAGCACACAGGTGCTGGAAAAAATGAAGAAAAATGAAGAGATTCTGTATGCAATCAACCGTGGCCAGAACGAGGAGATTGGAGTGCTCACGCCGATTCCTGACAGCTCCTCGGTCGGAGTGGTGCTGATGCCGGATCATGGAATAGATTGGATAATGTTTCCAGCTTAGAAACGAAAGATATGAGTTATACTATGCAGGTAAGAAAATCATTTTAGAAGATGACTTAAAAGATTATCTGATTTATCAGGATGAAATGACAGGAGAAAGAAGTATGGAAGAAAGAAATGCAAGAGAATTGCCGATCGGTTTTACAATGAATCTGGCAATGAATGAGAAGGCGATGAAAGCATTTTCCAATATGGATGAAATGCAGAAAAGGAGTGTAGAAGAAGAAAGCAGACGAGTGAAATCTAAAAATGAAATGGAGAATCTTGTGAACCGTCTGGCACAGGAAGAAATGGGGTGCCGGCAATGAATCACATGAAAGGGATGCAGAGCATTTTATTTGGAGAATCTCCGTTTCTTACCAGCAGCGGCTCGGTAGTTGGAAAGAAAGAGAGTGAAGGTCCGCTGGGAAAAAAATTTGATATTGCGTCAGACGACGATCTGTTTGGAGAGCAGACATGGGAAGCGGCGGAAAGCACGATGCAGACTATGGCCTGTCAGCTTGCGATGAAAAAGGCAGGAGTTATGCCGGAAGAGATTCGGTATCTCTTTGGCGGTGATCTGCTTCGCCAGGGAATTGCAACTTCAATGGGTGTGGAGGAGCTGAAAATACCCATGTTCGGACTTTTTGGAGCTTGTTCTACCTCCGGGGAGGCGATTGCACTTGCGTCAATGACGGTAGCAGGAGGTTACGCAGAGCAGGTTCTGGCAGTAACCTCCAGTCATTTCGGGAGTGCGGAAAAAGAGTTCCGGTTTCCGCTTGGATATGCGAATCAGAGGCCGCTTTCCGCGTCTTGGACTGTGACCGGAAGCGGAGCATTTCTTGTGGGCAAAAAGAAGAGTCATGTGCGAATCGGTGGTGTGACAATTGGAAAAATAGTGGATTACGGTATGAAGGATTCACAAAATATGGGAGCCTGTATGGCGCCTGCGGCCTGTGATACGATTTTGCAGAATCTTGCGGATTTCGGATATCAGACAAGTGATTATGACCGGATCATAACCGGAGATCTGGGATATGTAGGACAGACGATATTATTTGACCTGATCCGTAAAAACGGAGAAGATATCAAAGAAAATCATATGGACTGCGGAATGCTGATCTTTGACCAGAAAACACAGAACACCAATGCCGGAGGAAGCGGCTGCGGATGTGCGGCGGCAACACTGTCTGCATATATTCTTCCAAAACTGGAAAAGGGTGAGTGGAAGCGAATCTTATTTGTACCGACCGGCGCACTGATGTCTACCGTCAGCTATAACGAAGGAGAAAGCGTACCGGGAATCGCACATGGAATCATTCTGGAACACTGTTAGAAGGAAAAAGCAGATTGGATGAGGCATAAGAAAATGTAACAGAGACAGGAGGAGAGACAAATGGATTATGTGAATGCATTCTGGGTAGGCGGGCTGCTCTGTGCACTGGCACAGATTCTGCTGGATCGTACGAAGATGATGCCCGGAAGGGTTATGGTGTTTTTGGTTGTGACAGGCTGTATTCTGGGATTTACCCAGATTTTCAAACCCTTGCAGGAATATGCGGGTGCCGGTGTGAGCGTGCCGCTTCTGGGATTTGGAAATACATTGTGGAAGGGCGTAAAAGAGGCAGTCGATCAAAACGGATTTATCGGAATCTTCATGGGAGGATTTAAGGCCAGCGCGGTAGGGATCTGTGCTGCTCTTGTATTCGGATATCTGGCATCCTGGATTTTTGAGCCGAAGATGAAGAAATAAAAAACTTCATTGTGTTCTCGTATAAAGAATGATACAATCAAAATTGACGGAAAATGTCTGAAATGAGGACGGAACAATGGTATTAACAACACTATGCTATATTGAAAATGAAGATTCTTATCTGATGCTTCATCGTGTCAAAAAGAAAAATGATGTAAATAAAGATAAATGGATTGGAGTCGGTGGAAAGTTTGAGCCGGATGAAAGTCCGGAAGAATGTCTGCTGCGGGAGGTATGGGAAGAGACGGGACTGCGTCTTACTTCCTACCGCCTGCGCGGTGTCCTGACTTTTTTGAGTGAAGGATGGGAATCAGAGTATATTTTTTTGTACACGGCAGATGGTTATACCGGTGAGATCGGTGAGTGTCGGGAAGGTACACTGAAGTGGGTGAAAAAGCAGGATGTTGAAAAACTGAATCTGTGGGAAGGAGATAAGATTTTCTTCCGGCTTTTGAATGAAAATGCTCCGTTCTTCTCTATGAAGCTCTGTTATTGTGGTGACGTATTAAAAGAGGTTATCCTGAACGGACACCGAATCATACCGGAATGTACGGAAACAGGGCAGTCTGACATTTCAAACAATCATACATAAGAGGAGAAAAAGCATGGATTATGTAAGTATTATCATCCCCTTTGTCGGGGGACTGGGAATGTTTATCTATGGAATGCAGATCATGGCACAGGGACTGGAGAATGCTGCCGGGGACCGCATGAAATCACTGTTGGGAGTCTTGACGAAAAATAAGTTTTTCGGTGTGCTTCTAGGAGCATTTATCACGGCAGTAATCCAGAGTTCTTCCGCCACAACGGTCATGGTGGTCGGTTTTGTCAATGCCGGAATCATGAATCTGCAGCAGGCCATGGGTGTTATCATGGGAGCCAATGTAGGTACAACGATCACCGGCTGGCTGGTGTCCAGTGTGGAATGGGCCGAGTTCCTGAGTCCGTCTACGCTTGCGCCGCTTGCGATCATGCTTGGTGTTATCATTATGCTGACCGGAAAGCGGCGTTCATCAAAAGATGTTTCCAGTATCGTGATCGGGTTTGGACTTCTGTTTGTCGGAATCTCAACGATGTCCGCATCCGTTGCACCACTTAAGGATTCAGAGGCGTTCTGCAGTATTTTTGTGAAATTGGGACACAATCCGATACTTGGTATTATTGCAGGCGCGGTTGTGACGGCTGTCATCCAGAGTTCTTCTGCATCGGTCGGAATCCTGCAGAGTCTTGCTGCAGCGGGACTGGTACCTTTCGGTGCTGCAATCTATATCATCATGGGTCAGAATATCGGTACATGTGTGACTGCGATCCTTTCAAGTATGGGAGCGAAGAAGAATGCCAAGACAGCAGCGCTGATGCATCTTCTGTTTAATATTATAGGAACCGTCTTATTCAGTATTGTGGCAATCATTTACTTGAAAACAGTAAACCCCGCATGGGCAACAGGAACAATAACGCAGACACAGATCAGTATGGTGCATACGATATTCAATATTGCGACAACTGTAATGCTTTTCCCACTTTCCGATTATATTATTAAACTTGCGAAGAAGATCGGTAAAGTCGAGGATGGTGAAAAAGATGACAGTATGGTACTCCTTGATGAACGTATGATGGAGACGCCGAGTCTTGCACTTCAGTCTCTGTTTTCAGAAGTTATCAGAATGGGACATATTGTTGAAAAGTCACTACAGGTGGCCAAAGATGTCTTGTTCTCATTGAATGAAGACGAAATTCAGCTTCTTAGGGAGGATGAAGAGACTGTCGATAAGCTGAGTGCCGGAATTACATCTTATGCGATCAAATTGACTTCACTGCAGATCAGTCAGAGAGAACATCAGGATGTTGCCCACATCCTTCAGGTCGTATCTGATATGGAACGTATCAGTGATTACTGTGAGAATATTTCCGAATTTGCAGAAGCTCTGGCTGAGAAAAAGGTGATGTTCTCAGAAGTGGGAAGAGAACATCTGACAGAGATGATAGAGGTTTGTACAGATAGTTATCTGAACGCGTTGAAGGCGTTTGAAGAAAACGACAAGGACAGCGCACTTAAGACAATTGAGAAAGAGACGGAAGCGGATGGAATGGAGATCTCGCTTCGCGCAAAACATATCGAAAGGCTGACGAACAACCAGTGCAATACAGAAGCAGGTATTGTATTTCTGGATACGCTTGTATGCATGGAACGTATTTCCGATCATGCAAGAAATATTGCGGAAGAAGTGTTGGAAGCACATAATTAATCGATCAGACTTTGTAAAACAGACAGGATTTCTTTGAGAAAAGCTGTCTGTTTTTTCTTCTCGTGATTGCGGCAAAAGATAGAATATTGTATAATATAATCAACTATTTTCAGATAAAATGGGAGGCGGTCAGTATGAAAAAAAATGTGATTATTACTATTGGAAGGCAATTCGGAAGCGGTGGACACGAAGTCGGGAAGCGTTTGTCCGACAGACTCGGCATACCCCTTTATGACCGCAACCTGATTCAGATGGCAACCAAAGAAATGGGGCTTTTGCCGGATCAGTCCGATGAAGGGCAGCTCAGTAAAGAAGTCTTTCAGATACAATCTGATCTGATCCGTAAGCTGGCAGATAAAGAGCCCTGTATCATTATCGGGCGATGTGCGGATTACATTCTGGAAGGGCGGCATACCTGCCTGAATGCTTTTGTTTATGCGGAGATCAGGGACAGAATTCACAGAATCATGAGAATCTATAATCTGAATGAAGAAGAAGCATGGGAAAAAATCAAGAAAACCGATGCGGAACGAAAAGAATACTATGAGAAGCATACCGGAAATACATGGGGGAGCATTGAATCTCACCAGATGTTATTTAATGTTAGTCTCATGGATATTCAGGACGTGGTGGATACGCTGGCAGCTATGTATCGGGCAAGAAGATAGTCTGTCTGTTCCTTCTGCGGAAAATTAAGATAATCTTAACTAATTTCACCGTTTTTTGTGTAGAATTATCCTATATACTGAGTACATAACTTTGTGAGAGGAGGAGTTTCATGGAGAATGTTATCGAAGTACATAATCTGTATAAACTCTACCGCGTCGGAGACAGTGTGGTTCGTGCGCTGAATGGTGTTGACTTTGAGATCCATCAAGGTGAATTCTGTGCGATAGTCGGGACATCCGGATCCGGAAAATCCACACTTCTGAATATGCTGGCAGGACTTGAAAAGCCCACAAAGGGAGAAATCATCATAGGCGGTCAGCATATTGAAAAGCTAAAGGAAGACGAACTGGTCAGTTTCCGGCGGGATAATGTAGGATTTATCTTCCAGTCCTTTCACCTCATCGGTACAATGAATGCTCTGGAAAATGTGGCGCTGCCACTTACTTTCAGAGGGGAGGGAAGGACGAGTAGATTGAAAAAGGCAGATCAAATGCTGGAGCTGGTCAATCTGAAGAAACATAAGAAACATCTTCCGAACCAGATGTCGGGCGGACAGCAGCAAAGAGTCGGGGTCGCCAGAGCACTGGTCGTGAACCCGAAGATCATATTTGCGGATGAACCGACAGGCAATCTGGATTCGCACACCTCCGAAGAGGTGATGAAGCTGATGCAGGATGTGGTACGCAAACAGAACAAAACCCTGGTTATGGTTACGCATGACGATCATCTTGCCACTTATGCGGACAGAGTCTTTCACATTATAGATGGAGAAATTGTACGAATCGAGGATAACAGAGGCAGGAAAGAGGCACTTCAGACGCTGAAGGAAGAGAAGAAAGAGAAAAAAGCAGAAAACAAGGAGCAGAGAGTATGAAAAAATTGAGAAAACTGGGAGCAATCATGATTTGCCTGGCAGTTCTGATGGGAGTGGTGCCGGCAATTCCGGCAAGAGCGGAAGAAACTTCTGTGGGGATTCCCATGCTGAGCGTGCAGGCAGCCGATAATACGATTTTAAGTTATAAGTATTCGGAAACGAAGAAACTGAAACTGACTGCCCAGAATACGGGAGGTGTGAATCTGAAAAATATACGGATTACACCAAGGGTCAGTGAAAAGATTGAAGAATGGCCGTTTGAGATTGAGAACAAAGATTATACTTATGGTATCGATCATATGGAACCGGGTGAGAAACTGACGGTAGAATTTGAGTTCACTGCCCGTGAAAATGTCAGCCTTACATATTATAAACTGCCGTTTGACTTTACGGCAGAAGCGGATGATGAATCCGGCAGAAAAATTGACGGCGAATATGGAATTTATGTAAAGACGATTGCGAAGGAAGAAGAAAAATCACAGGACAATCAGTCCGGTCAGAATAATCAGGGCGGACAGACGACACAGGAACCGTCCGGAAATACTGGAACGAGCGTTGACGACCTTCCAACAAACTATGGGGATGCAGGCGGTATCACAAATATAGACGGAGGATCCTCCGGAGGCGGAAACGTATCAACTCCGCGTGTGATCGTGACCGGATTTTCAACGAATCCGGCAGAAGTGAAGGCAGGAAGCGATTTCCGCCTGACGATTCATTTGAAAAATACTTCCAAGAAGACGGCGGTCAGTAATATGCTGTTTGATCTGAGTTCGCCTACAGAGGGAAGTGATGAGACGGCTTCCCCGGCATTTCTCCCATCTTCCGGTTCCAGTTCCATTTATCTGGAGAAGATCAAGGCAAACGGAACACAGGATATTTCGATTGAACTGAATGCAAAATCAGATCTGGTACAGAAACCGTATAGTGTGGAAATATCGATGAAATATGAAGATTCGGAAGGCGGACAGTACGAGAGTATGTCTTCGGTTTCTATTCCGGTCAAGCAGGATGCAAGATTTGAATTCAGTGAGTTCGAGATCAATCCGGCAACGATTTCTGTCGGGGAAGAAGCCAACATTATGTGTGAGCTGTATAACCTCGGAAGAGTCAAATTATACAACGTGAAAGCAAGGTTTGAAGGAAACGGTATTAAGACGGAAGAAATTTTTGTGGGAAATGTAGAATCCGGAGCAACGGCGAGTATCGACGGAATGTTGCTGGCGGAAGAGGCGACAGCCGGTCCGGAGACGATGAAAATGATACTGAGCTATGAAGATGAATCCGGAAATGTGACGGAATCCGAGAAAGAGTTTCAGCTTGAGATTATGGAAGCAATCATGGATGATATGAACATGGACGATACCATGATGGAAGAATCGAAATCGTCTCTTCCAATCATACCGATTATTGTAGGACTTTTGATCATTGCGGCGGTGGTTGTAGGAATAATGATCATGAAAAAGAAGAAAAAACGCAGACTGGAAGAAGAGGAGGAAGGCTTAGTCGATGAGTATCATAGACTTATTGAGGATGAGCATCGGGAATCTTAAGAGACGGAAGCTCCGGACATTTCTGACAGTTCTGGGCGTGATTATCGGTACAGCCTCTATCGTTGTTATGATTTCTCTGGGAATGGGACTTCAGCGTTCGCTGTATGAAGAGGTGGAACAGTCGGGTGGTCTTACGATGCTCACGGTTACCGGAAAAAGCGCCGGTGATGCCATGACGTATTATGGCGGTGAAGAAGATGATACGACCAAGTACATTACCGATGATACAATCAAGGAAATTGCGGGTGTGGAACATGTGACCCTTGCTGCGCCGGTCTATGAGATGAGTGCCTATGCGTTAAAGGGAAAATACATGGGCTATATCAATCTGATCGGAACCACCAAAGAAGCAATGGAAGCACAGAATATGCCTCTGAAGGAAGGCGGAAGCTTTCCGAAGGAGGGAGGCAATGTATTGGAGCTGGTCTATGGAAACGGTGTACTGATGCAGTTTTATGACAAAAACGGAGGAAGCGGATACTGGGAAACAGGTGAGCTTCCGGATATTGATCTGGAGAAGGATTCACTGTTCCTGATTCTGGATGTGCAGTCATATGATGATATGAGGTACGGTGATGGTTCGTCCGGAACTACGCATACTGCAAAAAAGCATGTCGTCAAGGCAAGTGGTGTGGTGGATGGAGACGTGGAAACATATACACCATTTTACTATAGTGCTTATTGTGATGTGACAACGTTGAAAAATATGTTGAAAAAAGAGTTTTCCGGAAGAGTGATTCCGGGGCAGCCATCAACAAAGACGGGTAAGCCATATAAATTCTTTGCTTACTCTTCTGCCAGAGTGAAAGTGGATGATCTGGATCATGTAGAAGAGGTTTCCAATACGCTTCGGGAACTGGGATACAATGTAGACAGCAACATCGAATATATGGAGAGTATGAAGAAACAGTTCGCTATTGTTCAGGCGGTTCTTGGGGGAATCGGAGCGGTATCTCTGCTGGTCGCAGCAATCGGAATTGCCAATACAATGATGATGTCTATCTACGAACGCACAAAAGAAATCGGTGTATTTAAGGTTCTGGGCTGCAGCTTAAAGAATATCAAGCAGCTCTTCCTTCTGGAGGCAGCATTCATCGGTTTCCTTGGAGGAGTGATCGGAAATATATTAAGCTTCGCAATATCCGGTGTGATCAACTTTGTTGTAGGAAGTGCCGGAGATGCGATGGGAATGAGTAGCGGAATCTCTTATATTCCGCCCTGGCTGGCACTTGCATCTATAGGATTTGCGGTACTGGTCGGAATGGTAGCGGGGTATTTCCCTGCACTAAGGGCAATGCGGTTAAGCCCGCTGGCGGCTATTAGAAATGAGTAAATAAGAGGGTGTCGCAAAATCATCAAATTAGATGATTGATCGATGCCCTCGCTCTATATGTGCAAAAATCCGGAAGGAATCTCTTGATTGGTTGTTTCATTATATCCCATATTTTCACGTTTGCTGATATCCTGCTTGAAACTGCGTTTTTCCATTTTTCATAGGTCTGCGGTTTGATATACGGTTTTTGTTTCTGCTCCCGCAGGTATGTATAACCCTCTTCGCTTTCATAACCGGAATCCGCTGCAACAATATATTCGCTGTCTACACCGATCTGCACGTTATATCCTGGTTTTAACTGGGCGTTTCTCATGTGATTGTCTTTCATATGCATGAACGTAGCATCCGGGTCTGTTTTACAACGGCCCCCTTATTCTTCAATCACATGAATCTCCAAATAATCAAAATCAATAGAATCCACAAAATTATCCTGATAAAATCGTGCCTTTGCATGCCGCTTAAATTCATTTATCGTAGAATCCAGCCAGATCGGCTTGCTGAGATCAAATTCATAACAGACCTCGTCCAATGCACGAAAAATCTTATGTGTTCTTGTATCATCGCTATCGTCACAGATGGTAGTATCTCTTAACATACGGTTATCTTTAAATTCTTTCGCCCATAATCGGAACATCACTTACACTCCTTATCAATCAATCTTTTCTCAGTATATCGAATTCAAAAGAGAAAGTAAATCCTTTCATAATGGAAATATTTTGTGTAAAATAGAATAGTTATAAAGTAAGAAAGCGCGGTGGACAAATTGCATGAGACAGATTATAAATAGGCTGGAAAAAAGATTAGGCAAAAAGAATGTACAGATATTGATCGCAATACTGGTGATGGCATTGGTATGCGGAGCTATGCTTTTAGAACAGAAGATTCTGAATAGGTTCGACAACAAAGTGAAAATACAGCAGACAGAAAAGTTTGAATGTACGCCGGAGAAAGAAGACGAAAGGGTTGGAACAGAAGAAAACAGTGTGGCAGAGACGGGGGGCAGTGAGGCGGAAGCGATAGAGGCGTCGATTGTTCCCGGACAGTATCCGATCATGGGGGAAAGCAGCATCCAGACCTGGCAGATGGTGGAATACTTTGAAGAGAGTGGAGAAAGCTATCCGGCGGATGCGCTTGCCAAGGGAGGAGCTCCCGATATCGAGACGTTTTGCCGGATATATTATGAAGAAGCGGTTCAGGAAGGAGTAAGGCCAGAGGTTGCATTTGCACAGACAATGAAAGAGACAGGATGGCTTCAATATGGTGGTGATGCGAAGATCACGCAATATAATTTTGCAGGGATCGGTACAACAGGCGGAGGCGTTCCGGGAAATAGTTATCCGGATGTGCGTACGGGAGTCAGAGCCCAGATCCAGCATTTGAAAGCATATGCGACAACAGAAGCGTTGGCTGAAGAATGTGTCGATGATCGTTATGATTATGTGACGAAGGGATGTGCACCTTATGTAGAATGGCTGGGGCAAAAAGAGAATCCGCAGGGATATGGATGGGCGACCGGTGAAAACTATGGTTACGATATTGTGGAAATGATCCATGATATGTGGAATACGAAAATTTTTATTAAATAACTCTCAAAGTAATACAGAGGGAAGTCAGAGTATGATACAATATGTATAGAGATGTCTCGCACGTTAAATATTCATGATGATAGGCGAAAGGACGCTCTCGAATAAAAGAATTATGTGTTAAGGGGGCTAAGTGAAGATGAAGAAATTACTGGTTGTCGTTGATATGCAGAAGGATTTCGTTGATGGCAGTCTCGGGACACCGGAGGCCGTGGAAATCGTACCGGGCGTAGTGGAAAAAGTGAAAGATGCGAAAGAAGAAGAGACGGATATCGTATTTACCAGAGATACACACGGAGAAGATTATCTAAAGACACAGGAAGGAAGAAAGCTTCCGGTTGTACATTGTGTAGAAGGAACTCCGGGATGGGAGATCCTTGGGGCTTTGAAACCATATGCCGAGAAGGTAATCGACAAGCCTACATTTGGAAGTACACAGCTTGCACATTTTGCAGCACAGAGAAAATATACGGACATCGAATTGGTAGGGCTTT
Organism: Bariatricus sp. HCP28S3_F11; assembly: GCF_052065395.1. NCBI lineage: Bacteria > Bacillati > Bacillota > Clostridia > Lachnospirales > Lachnospiraceae > Bariatricus > Bariatricus sp. HCP28S3_F11. The sequence continues at coordinate 44,658 of NZ_JBQHUC010000006.1, forward strand.
GCACGGATATTTGTGTTGTGTCCAATGCGTTGCTCTTGAAAGCAGCATTGCCGGAGGCAAATATCAGCGTAGATGCATCCTGCTGTGCAGGGGTTACACCGGAAAGTCATAAGGCAGCTTTAGAAACGATGAAAATGTGTCAGATTGATATTCTATAATGTATTTTGGATTTCGGGGTTATATGAAAAGAGGGGAAATCCGCATGCATTATAGCAGAAAGAAGTATAAGAAGTAAAGGAGAGAACTACATGCAAGCAGCACTTAAGAATTATGACGATGTGGACAGTTGGAAGACCGTCATGTTTCTTTATAATGCCGCACTGAAGGAAGTTGGAACGAAGCTGGAAATATTGAATGACGAATTCCAGCATGTTCACAGCTACAATCCGATCGAACATATTAAGACCAGAATCAAGACACCGGAAAGTATTGTCAAGAAGCTGAAGCGGAACGGGCACGAGACTTCCATTGAGAATATGGTGCGATATGTCAATGATATTGCGGGAGTAAGGCTGATCTGTTCGTTCACATCGGATATTTACCGCCTCGCGGAGATGATTGGGAAACAAAGTGACCTGAAAGTTTTATCCATTAAGGATTATATTAAGAATCCGAAGGAAAGCGGTTATAAAAGTTATCACATGCTGGTGTCTGTGCCGATTTTTCTTTCGGACAGTGTGGTGGATACGAAGGTTGAGATCCAGATCCGGACCATAGCTATGGATTTCTGGGCAAGTCTGGAGCATAAAATCTACTATAAATTTGAAGGAAAGGCACCGGACTATATCAGTCAGGAATTACGGGAATGTGCGGATATGGTATCTGCACTGGATGATAAGATGCTTTCGCTGAATGAAGCAATCACCGCATTGGCTGGAGAACGCTATACTACCTGAAATGAATAAGAAATCTGCAGAGAGTTTTCCCGCAGAGTTATATATAGAAAGACATCCGACTAAAATACGGCCGGATGTCTTTTTGTGCTGCCATGCATACGTCTAAAAAGATCCGGAGACGCTTTTAAATCCCGGAAAACTTTACAAACACTTTACATACTCTCCGTTTTGGATTTTACATTACTCCTATATGATATCACCTGTAAAGAAAAACAGGAATAACCAAATGGAGGAAAGTGGTAATTATGAAACTGAGAAAGTTATTAGCAATGACATTAGTAGTGGCAATGACCGGAGCTCTTGCAGCCGGATGTGGAAGCAAATCAGAAGAGACTGGAGCAGAAGGGGAAGGAAAACAGCAGACAGCAGAATGGGATGCTTCCAATGATATTACGGTAGTTTCCAGAGAAGACGGATCCGGTACAAGAGGAGCATTTATCGAACTTTTCGGAATCGAGCAGAAAGATGAAAGCGGAAATAAGGTAGACCATACAACAGAGGATGCCAATATTACAAACAGTACAGAAGTTATGATGTCAACCGTAGCAGGCAATGAATATGCAATCGGATATGTTTCACTGGGATCTCTCGGAGACAGCGTGAAAGCGGTGAAGATCGACGGTGCGGAAGCAACAGAGGAAAACATCAAAGCCGGTACATACAAAGTATCAAGACCGTTTAACATTGCAACAAAAGATGAGATTTCAGACATCGCACAGGATTTCATCAATTTCATTCTGAGCGAAGAAGGACAGAAGGTTGTGTCTGAGAACGGATACATTTCACTTGATGATGTAAAACCATATGAATCAAACGGAGCAACCGGTAAAGTAGTTGTGGCAGGATCTTCTTCTGTAACACCGGTTATGGAGAAATTAAAAGAAGCATATCAGAAAGTAAATTCCGGAGCTGAAATTGAAATCAACCAGAGTGATTCTACAACCGGTATGACTTCCGCAATGAGCGGCATCTGCGACATCGGAATGGCATCCCGCGAACTGAAGGATGAAGAAGCACAGGAACTTACTTCTATCGTAATTGCGACAGACGGTATTGCAGTAATCGTAAATAATGACAGTCCGGTAGAGGAACTGACAAGTGATCAGGTGAAAGCAATCTTTACCGGTGAAACAGTTGCCTGGGATGAAATCGTTAAATAAATAATATGAGGTACTTCATATGAATGCATGGAAAGAAAAACTCATGCAGGGTGTGTTCTTTATTGCCGCCTGCACTTCGGTGCTGGCGGTAGCACTCATTTGTGTATTTTTATTCATAAATGGTGTCCCTGCAATGAAAGAAATAGGATTTGTAAAATTCCTGACAGGTACGGTATGGCGTCCGAATAATGACATATACGGAATTTTCCCGATGATCATGGGTAGCATTTACGTCACAGCCGGTGCAATCCTGATCGGTGTACCGATTGGAATTCTTACATCCGTGTTTATGGCAAAATATTGTCCGAAACAGATCTACCCGGTGCTTAAAGGCGCAACAGAACTTCTGGCAGGAATCCCTTCGGTCATTTATGGATTTTTTGGGCTTGTGGTCATGGTTCCGGCAATTCGGGAATTCGGGAAAACACTCAGACAGGCAGGAATTTTGCATAAGGGTGGAGACGGGAATTCGATCCTGACGGCATCTCTTCTGCTTGGAATGATGATTCTTCCGACGATTATCGGTGTGACGGAATCCAACATCCGTGCGGTTCCGTCACAGTATTATGAAGGCTCTCTGGCGCTGGGAGCAACGCACGAACAGAGCATTTTCAAGGTTGTGCTTCCGGCTGCGAAATCCGGTGTGATTGCCGGTGTAGTTCTGGGAATCGGACGCGCAATCGGTGAGACGATGGCAGTAATCATGATAGCCGGAAACCAGGCGCGTCTTCCGGAAAGTATTTTCGAAGGAGTACGAACCATGACTGCAAATATCGTCCTGGAAATGGGATATGCGTCAGGACTTCACAGAGAAGCGCTGATTGCTACAGGCGTCGTGCTCTTTGTATTCATTCTGATCATTAACTTCAGTGTAGCGTTATTGAACAGGAGGGGTGAGAATGAGTAAAAAAAAGATCAAACAAAAATTGATTTCTTACAAGAATGCACCCGGCTCCGCAGTGCTCGCACTTCTGGTTCTGCTTAGCGCGTTCCTGACTTTTGCGGTACTGTTATTTCTGATCGCGTATATTTTGATTCATGGAATCCCTTATATTTCCGCAGATTTATTTGCGCTGGAATACAATTCGGATAATGTTTCCTTATTCCCGGCGCTGGTCAACACGGTTGCAATGACGCTGCTTTCGCTGATCATTGCGGTACCTTTGGGAATTTTCTCTGCCATTTTCCTTGTGGAATATGCAAAAAGAGGCAACCGGTTTATCGGAGTTATCCGTCTTACTACAGAGACCTTATCGGGAATTCCGTCAATCGTATACGGACTTTTCGGTATGCTGTTTTTTGTGACGACATTAAAATGGGGATTATCGCTGCTTGCCGGAGCATTTACCATGGCGATCATGATTCTTCCGCTTGTCATGCGTACGACGGAAGAGGCATTGAAATCTGTCCCGGATTCCTATAGAGAAGGAAGCTTCGGACTCGGAGCAGGAAAACTGCGTACGATTTTCCGAATCGTACTTCCAAGTGCGGTTCCCGGAATTCTTGCAGGTGTGATTCTGGCAATCGGACGTATCGTCGGTGAAACGGCAGCACTTATGTATACTTCAGGAACCGTTGCACAGATTCCGAAAAATGTATTGGGATCCGGACGTACGCTGGCGCTTCACATGTATGTGTTGGCAAATGAAGGACTCCATACGGATAAGGCATATGCAACGGCAGTGATTCTGCTGATTCTGGTTATCGGTATTAATATGTTATCCGGAGTGATTGCAAAAAAGATTACGAAAGGAAATGGAAATGGCGAAAATTAGTGTGAAGAATCTGGATTTATATTACAGTGATTTTAAAGCGCTGAAAAATGTAAATCTGGACATAGAAGAAAATAAAATCACAGCATTTATCGGACCCAGCGGTTGTGGAAAATCTACTTTATTGAAATCTCTGAACCGAATGAATGATCTGGTGGAAGGCTGCCGCATTGAAGGAGAGATCCTTCTGGATGGCGAAGACATTTATGGAGATATTGATGTGAATCATTTGAGAAAGCGTGTCGGAATGGTGTTCCAGAAACCAAATCCGTTTCCGATGAGTATCTATGATAATATTGCTTACGGACCGAGAACACATGGAATTCGTTCCAAGGCCAAGCTGGATGATATTGTAGAGAAATCCCTTCGGGATGCGGCAATCTGGGAGGAGTGCAAGGACAGACTGAAAAAGAGTGCACTGGGAATGTCAGGCGGGCAGCAGCAGAGACTTTGCATTGCGAGAGCACTTGCAGTACAGCCGGAGGTCCTGCTGATGGATGAACCGACTTCGGCGTTGGATCCGATTTCAACATCGAAAATAGAAGACCTTGCGATGGAACTCAAAAAAGATTATACTATTGTCATGGTCACGCACAATATGCAGCAGGCAGTCCGCGTGTCTGACAATACGGCATTTTTCCTCCTGGGTGAAGTAATTGAATATAATGATACAGAGAAGCTATTCTCAATTCCTTCTGACAAACGGACAGAAGACTATATTACAGGGAGGTTTGGATAACATGCGGAACAGATTTGACAGACAGCTTGAAATGCTGAACCAGATGCTCATACATATGGGAGAGCTCTGTGAGACGGCGATCGAAGAGGTTACCGGAGCACTGGAAGAAAATGACATGGGCCGTGCGAAAGCGGTGATCACAGCAGATGAGGAAATCGACCAGATGGAAAAAGACATCGAGAATCTTTGCCTGAAACTGCTTCTTCAGCAGCAGCCGGTTGCGAGAGATCTGCGGCAGATATCGGCGGCGCTCAAGATGATTACGGATATGGAGCGAATCGGAGATCAAACGGCAGATATTGCAGATATTGTTACTTCAGCGGAGTTTAATGGAGATGAAAACCTGAAAGATATCGGGCGTATGGCAGAAGCAACGATGAAGATGGTGAGAAACAGTGTATCCGCTTACGTGCAGAAAGATCTGGAACTGGCAAGGAAAGTCATGGATGCGGATGATGTGGTGGATGAACTGTTTGACAGAATCAAAAAAGAGCTTGTAGATACCATTGCGGAACAGAAAGGCTGCGGCGGTGATACAGCGATCGATTTGATCATGATCACGAAATATCTGGAGCGAATCGGTGACCATGCGACGAATATTGCAGAGTGGGTTGAATTTTCCATCACAGGTATTCATGCGGGAAATGTCCGTATCTGACATTGAATGAAAGCGGCATGTCTGGAAAAATGGATCTGGGAGCCTTTGATCTGTAAAGAAGGAGAAAACAAAATGATTTTTTGTGTGGAGGATGAGGCAAACATCCGTGATTTAGTAGTGTATACACTGGAAACTACAGGAATGGAAGCAAGAGGCTTCGAAGATGGTCCCGCTTTTTTTAAAGCTTTGGCAGAGAATCTGCCAGAGCTTGTTCTGCTTGATATCATGCTTCCAGGTGAGGATGGAATGTCCATTCTGAAAAAACTGAAAGCGGCGCCGGAAACAAGGCATATTCCGGTCATCATGCTGACTGCCAAAGGCGCAGAATATGATAAAGTGCTGGGACTGGATTCGGGAGCAGATGATTACGTAACCAAACCCTTCGGCATGATGGAGTTGGTGTCAAGAATCAAGGCAGTACTTCGAAGAAGCGGTGTGAAGACCGAAGAGGCGGAAGAACTTGTTGTCGGACAGATCCGGCTGAACAAGAAGAAACATGAGGTGTATGCCGCAGGAGTGGATGTGACGCTGACCTTGAAAGAATTTGAATTGCTTAGAATGCTCATGGAGAACCGGAATATCGTTCTCACAAGGGATCGCCTTCTGGAGGAGATCTGGGGATATGAATTTGGCGGTGAGACCCGGACCGTGGATGTCCATGTAAGAACTCTGCGCCAGAAGCTTGGAGAAGAAGGCGAACGGATTGAGACGGTACGCGGAGTCGGATATAGGATACGGGGAGAGAAAGATGAAAAATAAAATTCAGCGAAGTATGATCCTGATCGTGACGCTGGCACTGCTCTGTTCTTATAGTCTGATGACGATTGTTATCTATCGGCAGACACTTGGCATCATGGAAACGGAACTGGCGCAGGAGGCAGATTATATCCGGACAGCTATCCGTATTTCGGGCGAACAGTATATGAAGGATATGGATGAGGCGCGCAAGGAGACCCGCGTGACCTGGATCAGTGCAGAAGGCAAGGTCCTTTACGATTCGACAGGAGAACAGAACGCACTGGAGAATCACAGCAGCAGAAAAGAAATTAAAGAGGCAAAAAAGAGCGGAACCGGGCAGGACATCCGCCTGTCGGATACAGTCGGAAAGGAAATGCTGTATTATGCAGTGAGACTGGATGACGGAACGATTCTGCGTGTGGCGAAGAATATGGACACAGTATGGCGGACGGCTCTTAAAGTTCTTCCGTATATGATCCTGATCGGGATCGCAATGGCTCTGATTTCCTGGTTTGTGACGAACGTACAAGTCGGACGTCTGATCCGGCCGATCAATACGCTGGATCTGGAAAAACCGTTGGAAAATGATGTATATGAAGAACTCTCGCCGCTTCTGGAGAGGATCGACAGGCAGAACAGGGAAAAGGAAAAGATGGAACAGATGCGAAGAGAATTCTCTGCCAATGTGTCGCATGAACTGAAGACACCGTTGACTTCAATCTCCGGATATGCGGAGATCATGATGGACGGTCTTGTACGTCAGGAGGATATGAGAGAGTTTTCGCGCCGGATCTATAATGAAGCCAGTCGTATGATCACATTGATCGGCGATATCATCCGGCTTTCCAAGCTCGATGAGGGAACAATTGAACTGGAAAAAGAAGATGTAGATCTGTATCGGCTGGTCCGTGATATTGTAAGCCGGCTTTCCGTACAGGCCGAGAAACAAAATGTGCGGATCGAGGTAGTGGGAGAGCATGTGACCTGCCACGGAATCAGGCAGGTTCTGGATGAGATGATCTATAATATGATTGAAAATGCAATCAAATATAATGTACCAAACGGAAAAGTCAGTGTATGGGTCGGAAATACGCTGAATGGAAAAAAAGTGATCGTAAATGATACCGGAATCGGAATTCCGAAAGAACATCAGGACAGAATCTTTGAAAGGTTTTACCGGGTGGATAAGAGTCACTCACGGGAAACCGGCGGAACCGGGCTTGGACTTTCTATCGTGAAGCATGGAGCGCTCCTGCATGGGGCGGATATACATGTGGAGAGTGAAGTCGGCAAAGGAACCAGGATGGAGTTGATCTTCCATGAAGAACAAAACACGTCGGAATGTACATAATTCTATTCATAAATAAAGAAAATTCGTTTATTATTTTTGTTAATATGAATTGACTGAAAGCTAAATGAGTACTAGAATAGCCGTTAGATAAAGAAATAATAAAGCATTAACTCGGAGGTAACTATTATGACATCATTGGCGATTGCAGAAATCTTATCAACTTGTGCCGCTTTTGTTCTTCTCGGAGGAGTTTCGTACTGGTATAAATATGGAAAGAAGAGAGATAAGGCAGAACGGAAGGAAATGAAAGAAAAGTTCGAAAAATCTGTTACTTTGCATAATCCGGCATATATTATTTATGAAAGATAACACAAAATAGTAAGAGGGGGCACGGCGATGAGAGCCGTGCCCCTCTTTGTTGCTATGCAAATGAGAAAATGATTTTGGAGTCGACAAAAAATTCACAAGAATATAAGTTTTGTTTGCACTTTTTGATAAAGGCGTACATAATGTTATTACGGTGTTTGAAAATAAAAGGAATCGGATGGTGCTGAAGAAAGAAGAGAATAATGAGATGAGGATATTGATAAAAGGTGCAGGAGATCTGGCAACTGGGATTGCATATGAATTATGGGAAGCAGGACATGAGGTCGTGATGACGGAAATCCCGATTCCGCTTGCAGTTAGAAGGATGGTGTCATTTTCGCGTGCGGTATACGAAGGGGAAGCACAGGTTGAAAAGGCGAAAGCAGTTCTGGTCAGCAATCTGGAAGAGATCGACCTGGAAGTGGAGAATGGGAATATTCCTGTTCTTGTAGATAAAAAAGCTAAAATAATTGGTGAGTACCTTCCAGATGTGTTGGTGGATGCAATTATGGCAAAAAGAAATCTGGGCACTTCGATTCAGGATGCGCCTCTTGTGATTGGAATCGGTCCGGGATTCCATGCAGGAAAAGATTGTCATTATGTGATTGAGACTCTAAGAGGAGATGAGCTTGGAAGAATTATTACAGAAGGAACTGCGGCTCCGAATACAGGGATTCCCGGAGAAGTCGGAGGCTATACCCGGGAGAGACTAGTAAGTGCGTCGGCGGATGGGATCATGGAACCATTAGTACAGATTGGTGATCTGGTTCAGAAAGGGCAGATTGTCGCAAAGACTGGGGGAATATCGGTGACCGCAAAAATGTCGGGAATCGTAAGAGGAATGCTTCAGAAAGGAGTAGAAGTAAAGAAAGGACTCAAAATTGGTGATATCGATGCAAGACCTGACCGCAGGAACTGTTTCCTGATCTCAGATAAAGCCAGGATAATCGGAAAGAGCGTGTGCAGCATTGTAGAGACGAAAAAAATAAAAGAACATAAGAAGTAAAGGTCATCGGTCGTGTCAGATGACCTTTTTTCGCTACTATGTATACTTTCAAAATGTCCAGTGGTCTTGTTTTAGTACTGTAAAATGTCACAAAAATAACTTACTTGTCTAGAAAATAACTTTTCTTGAAATCTGGTTATACCTCTTATACAATAATATTTACAAGTAGACTTATTAAAATAATTGATAAAAGGGAGGAAAAAGAAAATGAATCTATTTTCACCGGCTGAAGTGGCCAAAAATTATATCAATATCGGAAAAGGCAAGGTAAATACACCGATTCCGAAGATGCTTCTCATGGCAGTCATGGCCGGAGCTTTTATTGCACTTGGCGGCGTAGGAGCAACGACAGCAGCGGTAGGAGTAAAACCGGCATCTGTCGGAAAACTGATAGGAGCATGCATTTTCCCGGGAGGGCTTACGATGGTGCTTCTTGCGGGAAGTGAACTGTTTACCGGAAACTGTCTGCTTACGATCCCGCTTCTGGAGAAGGAGATCAAGATATCCGGTATGCTGAAGAACTGGGTGGTTGTATATCTTGGTAATTTTATCGGAGGACTTCTTGTGGCAGCTGGCGTGGTGTTTTCTCACCAGATCAGTCTTTTCGATAACGGAATGGCGGTTTCTGTGCTCTCTACTGCAGCGGGAAAATGTACGTTAAGCTTTGGAGATGCATTTATCAGAGGAATTTTCTGTAATTTCCTGGTATGTCTTGCTGTATGGATTTCCTTTGCTGCAAAAGATGTGGCAGGCAAAATCATCGGTCTGTTTTTCCCGATCATGATCTTTGTGGTCTGTGGATTTGAGCATAGTGTGGCAAATATGTATTATATCGGAGCCGGTATTTTTGCCAAAGGAGTTCCGGCATATGCGGAAGCGGCAGCGGCGGCAGGCGTAAATCTGGGTGTGATCACATGGGGGAATTTCCTGGGAACGAATCTGATTCCGGTTACGCTCGGCAACATTGTCGGCGGCGGTATCTGTGTCGGATGTGTTTACTGGTTTATTTATCTGAGAAATAATCAGAAATAGAAAGATGAAAGAGAAAGAAGGGAAGGAAATGAGTAAGATTTTTCTTGCGGATCCAAAAAGCTGTGACGTAAAAATCGGCAGGCTGTTGGAGAAATTTGAGACAAAAGTAAAAGTATATCCGCCGGGAACCTGTCCGCTGACCGTACAGCTTTCACTGCTTACGGCTTCAAAGAATCAGACTTGCGGAAAATGTGTTCCCTGTCGTGACGGGCTTCCGCAGCTCGAAACATTACTGAAGAGCATCCTGGAAGGGGATGCCACAATGGAGACGCTGGAGCATATGAGACGGCTGGCTACCATGATCCGTGACACGGCGGATTGTGCGATTGGCTACCAGTCAGCAATTGAAGTGCTGCAGGGACTGGATACATTTCGGGAAGAATATGAGAGCCATATTAAAGACCATGTCTGTCCCGGCGAGATGGGACAGAAGGTGCCGTGCATCAATCTTTGTCCGGCGCATGTGGATATCCCGGCATACATTGCGCTGATCGGGGAGGAAGACTATGCGGGGGCGATCAACATGATCCGTAAGGACAACCCGCTTCCGACGGCCTGTGCCATGATCTGCGAACATCCTTGTGAGCAGAGATGCCGGAGAAATCTGATTGACGATTCCATCAATATCCGCGGACTCAAGAAATATGCGGTGGATCAGATTGCGGCAGATAAAGTTGCGGTTCCGAAAGCGAATAAGTCAACCGGTAAAAAGGTGGCAGTCATCGGAGGCGGTCCTGCCGGTATGACTGCAGCATATTTCCTGGGACTTATGGGACATAAAGTGACGATCTTTGAACGCCAGAAAGCTCTGGGGGGAATGCTTCGGTATGGAATCCCGAATTACCGCTTCCCGAAAGACCGGCTGGATGAAGATATCCGTGCGATTTTGTCGGCAGGAGATATTGAAGTCAAGTACGAAGCAAAAATCGGAACCGAGATTCCGATTGAAGAAATACATAAAGAATACGATGCGATGTTCGTGGCGATTGGTGCACAGGCAGGGAAGCGTCTTCGCCTGGAAGGCAGCGATGCGGGAAATGTGGAATCCGCAGTGGAGATGCTGGATCGGATCGGGAATGGAAATATTCCGGATTATACCGGCAAAAATGTAGTGGTCATCGGTGGAGGAAATGTGGCGATGGATGCGGCGAGAAGTGCAGTGCGATGCAACGCCGAAGATGTGCGTATCGTTTACAGAAGACGTCAGGATGACATGACGGCGCTGGATACGGAAATTGAATCGGCTGTAATGGAAGGCATCGAGCTTTTGACGCTGAAATCTCCGAAGAGCATTGAAAAAGATGCCGAAGGAAACTGTTCGGCACTCATCGTGCAGCCGCAGATGATCGGACCGTATGACCGTGCGGGACGCCCGAGTCCGGTCGATGCGAAAAAAGATCCGGAGAGAATTCCGTGTGAAGTTATCCTGATCGCGGTAGGACAGGATATCGTGAGCCGTCCGTTTGAAGAATTCGGAATGGAGGCAGAACGCGGTGTATTTAAGGCCGGCCTGGATACGGCAGTGGAGAATCTTCCCGGAGTATTTGTCGGAGGAGACTGCGCAACCGGGCCTGCTACGGCAATCCGGGCTATAGCAGCCGGAAAAGTTGCGGCACATAATATTGATGAATACCTCGGTTATCATCATAAACTGAACTGTGAAGCCACAGTGCCAAGTCCAAAAGAAAACAATCGAATTCCGACCGGACGTGCCAACATTACTGAACGTCCGGCATATGAGAGAAAGCATGATTTTGAGCATGTGGAAAATCCGTATACTCATGAGGAGGCAATGCAGGAGGCCGGAAGATGTCTGCGCTGCGATCACTTCGGATGCGGTGTACTGAAAGGGGGACGTGACGAATGATTAATCTGAAAATTGACGGAATTCAGGCAGAAGTGCAGGAAGGAACAACGATCCTTGAAGCAGCAAGATCCGTTGGAATCAGGATTCCTACACTGTGTTATCTGAAAGAAGTAAATGAGATCGGTTCCTGCCGTCTGTGTGTAGTAGAAGTGGAAGGTATGGATAAACTGCCGACCTCCTGCAATACACTTGTCAAAGAAGGCATGGTCGTTCAGACCATGAGTGAACGTGTGGTGGAGGCCCGGAAAATAGTACTCGATCTGCTTCTCTCCAATCACCACAGAGGATGTTTTTATTGCCCGCAGAACGGAAGCTGTGAACTTCAGGATGTCTGCAACGAATATGGAATCGAGGAAACCTCTTATCTTGGAACAAGAAAGAAGATTGAACGTCCGGCTAAAGACAGCCATCCGTTCTTAAGCTACCAGCCGGAACTTTGTATCCACTGTCAGAGATGTGTAAATACCTGCGCAAAGATGACAGGCAGACATGCAATTACTTTGGGAAAGACAGGAATGTTCAATATCATCGAGGCTCCGTTCGGAGAAGACTGGGATATGACATTATGTGAATCCTGTGGAAACTGCGCTCAGGCATGCCCGACAGGAGCAATCACAGAGAAAAGAAAGAAAAAATACCGGACATGGGAGACGAAAAAGGTCCGTACAACCTGTCCGCACTGTGCGACAGGATGCCAGTTGGATCTGATCGTGAAGGATAACAGGATTGTTGATGTAGAGGGAGCGGACGGTCCATCCAATCACGGCCTGTTATGCGTAAAAGGAAGAAGTGCTTCTTTTGATTTTGTGGATTCTCCGGAACGGATCCGTTATCCGCTGATCAAGAATAAAGAGACGGGAGAATTTGAGCGTGCAACCTGGGATGAGGCACTTGACCTGGTTGCCGGAAAGTTTACCGAAATCAGAAATAATTACGGAGGTGAGGCACTGGCCGGTTTTGCCTGCTCACGTTCCACCAATGAAGACGTCTATATGCTTCAGAAAATGGTGAGAACCGCATTCCAGAGCAACAATACCGATAACTGTGCGCGTGTTTGACATGCTCCTACTGTTGCCGGGCTGGCAACCACATTAGGCTCAGGAGCCATGACAAATACGATTTACGATGTCACACACGAATCCGATGTGATCATGCTCGTTGGATCGAATCCGGAACATGCACATCCGGTCATCGGTATGCAGATCCGCCAGGCGGTGGAGAAAGGAACCAGGCTGATCGTAGCTGACCCGCGTGAGATCGATCTTGCAAAGAAGGCGGATATCCACCTGAAATTAAGACCGGGAACAAACGTTGCGTTTGCGAACGGAATGATGCATATTATTATTGAAGAAGGCCTGACGGATGAGACATTCATCAAAGAGAGGACCGAGAACTTTGAAGCAATGAAAGAAGCTGTGAAGGAATACACTCCGGAGCGTGTGGCAGAAATCTGCGGTATTGATCCGGATCTTCTGCGAGAGGCGGCAAGAATGTATGCAACGGCAGATCGCGCACCGATCCTTTACTGTCTGGGAGTTACAGAGCATCATACCGGTACAGAGGGCGTTATGTCACTCTCCAATCTTGCGATGATGGTCGGAAAGATCGGGCGTCCGGGATGCGGTGTAAATCCGATCCGCGGACAGAATAACGTACAGGGTGCCTGCGATATGGGCGCCGCTCCGAATCAGTTCCCGGGTTATCAGAATATCGTTGCACCGGGTATTGTGGAGAAGTTTGAGAAAGCATGGAATACGAAACTTAACCCGAACGTCGGAATCAAAGCGACCGACTGTTTCCCGAAGATGATCTCGGGAGAGATCAAAGGACTCTTCATTTTCGGTGAAGATCCGGTCAGAACGGATCCGAATACCAGTCATGTGATCCATGCACTGGAATCTCTGGATTTCTTCGTGGTGGATGAACTGTTCATGACGGAGACCGCAAAACTTGCGGATGTGATTCTTCCGGGACGTTCATATACGGAAAAAGAAGGAACATTTACCAATACAGAACGCCGTGTACAGCGTGTCAGAAAAGCTGTTGAGATTGCAGGCGAGACCAGACCGGATACCTGGATCTTTACGGAGATCATGAACCGTATGGGATATCCGCAGCCGCACCTGACACCGGCAGAGATCATGGACGAAATCGCTTCTGTTACCCCGTCATTTGGCGGCATCAGTCATGCCCGTCTGGACAGCGAAGAAGTGGCGGGAAGAGGACTTCAGTGGCCATGCCCGAATCCGGAGCATCCTGGAACTCCGATTATGCATGTGGGTAAATTCGCAAGAGGTCTTGGATATTTCAGGCCGGCAGAATACAAACCATCCATGGAACTTCCGGATGAAACTTATCCGCTTGTACTGATGACCGGACGTATCTTGTACCATTACAATGCCTGCGCAATGACGGATAAAACAGAAGGAATAAATCAGATTGCCAGCGAATCTTTCATTGAAGTGAATAATGAAGACGCTAAGAAACTTGGTATTGCAGATGGCGAGATGGTAGCTGTTTCTTCCAGAAGAGGAAGAATCAAGGGGAAAGCGAGTGTATCAGGAAAGACCAGAGAAGGTGAGTGCTGGATGCCGTTCCACTACATCGAAGGCGGTGCGAACTGGCTGACGAATGATGCATTGGACGGAATTTCAAGCACACCGGAATATAAAGTCTGTGCCGTTAGAGTAGAAAAGTTATCTTGAAAGTAGGATGAGACCGGTGCCTGTATGGTGCCGGTTTCCTTGCAAATAGTGCAGGATTTGACATGATAGGAAGGAAGACTTCATGCAAGTAATGAATCAATATGAACAGGGACCGTTAACAGAAAAGAGTGAGTGTCTGTATATAAGTCGGGAAGGAAAACGATATCAGGAAAATACGAGAATTTTACGAGAACAAAAAATAGATATTATCATCAATGAGAAGCTTATTCTTCATACGATGTGCACTCCACAGTATCTTACGGAAGCTGTCCTTGGAAGACTTCGAACAGAAGGAATCATAGAGAAGGTAGATGAAATAGAGAAGATTCATATAGGAAACGATGGGAAAATTGCAACGATTACCATGAAAAATGATGCATGGAATGAAAAGCAGTGTAAAAAGTTGTCCCCGGTTTCGCCTGTCAAGTGGAAAGAAGAATGGATTTTCCATTTGGCAGATATCCTTGCAGAAGGAATGCCGCTTCACAACGAAACATGGGGAACACACAGCTGCTTTCTTGCAAAAGAGGGGAAAGTAATATTTGCCTGCGAAGATATCGGCCGTCATAATGCAATCGATAAAGTGGTTGGTTATGCTTTGTTACATGAAATAGATTTAAAAAAATGTATGCTGTATTCCAGTGGAAGAATGCCCTCAGATATGGCTGAAAAGGTGATACGCGCCGGGATACCCATAGCAGTTTGTAAGGCGGTTCCGACGGCAGAAGCAGTAGAATTGGCAAAGAAATATCGTCTTACCTTGATCTGTGCGGCAAGACCGGATCGGATTAGGGTGTATGTGTCGTAGTAATATCAGATGGGAGATGACTTCCGCCTCTTTAGGCGGTGAGTCTTGAATTTCTGCAAAAATGTATCTGCTCGGAGTCAGAATATGCTATACTTTCTAAAGAATGTGAAAAGATAAGGTGATAGAATATGGATGGATTACTGCTTGCAGGCGGAAAAAGCAGCCGCATGGGTGGGCGACATAAAGGAGATCTTCTCTATGGAAATGAGACATTTACCACCCGAATGATACATGAATTTTCAAAAGACGCAGATACAATCTGGATTTCCTACGGAGCAAAGGTCTATGGAACGTATGAGAATTGCCGGATTGTGAGGGATATTTATCCCGATTGCGGTCCAATTGGCGGAATACATGCTGGACTTACAGCGTGTGAGTCGGATGAAGTGATGGTTGCCGCGTGCGATATGCCATTTTTGAAAATCGAATTGTTTCGTTATCTGAAAACAAAGATGGACGAAGCGGGAAAACAGGAGCATATCATATATGACGGTGTCATGCCGGTACTGGAAAGAAGAATGCATCCGCTGGCAGCGATTTACCGGAAATGTGTTGCACAGGTGATGGAACGGCAGATTTTATCGGGAAATTATAAAATCAGAGATGCATTTGAAAAAATGCATATTTTATATGTAGATGTGACTGAGAATGAAAATTTTGCCAGGATGTTGCGGAATGTGAATACTATGGAAGAGTATAAAATGCTTTCTGTTATTGATGTTCAATGATATTATGAGCCAAGGGACAAAAGGTCATGCATTACAAAAGGAACGTCCCCGGTACTGATAAAAAAGCAAAATAATGATTAGGGGATGTTCCCCAATAATAAAATATGATATAATATAAGTGTTCTTTGAGCGAAAGCATCTAAGTCGAAGAGATATGATGCCAAGCCGGGATGAATCTCTCATCCCCGGGGTCCGAATAGAAATGTGAAGGCCTTCCTTATTTGAAAAAAAGAACATGAAGTGGTCGTATTGCGCATAAACGGCAGTAGGAGGACTTTCATGTCTTTCTGCTGCCGTTTTTATCTTGAATTAATACTTTAAAAAGGAGAGGAAAATGGAAAGGTTACTGTTAGAACAGGCTGCAGAAATTCTGCTCAGTCATACGGAGAAAATCACTGCATGTGAGGAAATATCTCTGTGGGATGCCGTAGGAGGGGTGCTTGCCGAAGATATTTATGCGACAAGAAATCAGCCTCCGTTTTCTAGGTCACCCCTGGATGGATATGCAGTAAGAAGCGAGGATATCCGGGGGGCTTTGAGGGAAAGACCGGTCAGGCTGCGTGTGATCGATGAAGTGGATGCCGGTCATGTGACGGAGAAAAAAGTGGAGCCGGGATTGGCCGTTAGAATTATGACCGGCGCGCCGATTCCGGAAGGAGCCGACTGCATCATCGGGCAGGAAGATACAGATTACGGAGAAGATACGGTAGAAATCTATGCAGAGATCAAAGCATACCAGAATTACTGCTTTGAAGGGGAAGACTACAAAAAGGGAGCGAAGCTTCTGACAAAGGGAATGGTAATTGGTTCGATAGAAGCGGGAGTCCTGGCAAGTCTTGGGATGGAGAAGATATCAGTCTACAGAGCGCCGCGCGCGGCGGTGCTGACAACCGGAGATGAGCTCATGCTCCCCGGCGAAGAGCTTCTTCCGGGGAAAATATATGATTCGAATCTATATACTTGTGTCACGCGGCTGAAGTCTTGGGGAGTACAGGTTACTTATCAGGGAAGGGCAGAAGATGATGCAAAGATTGTCGCAGGGCACATCCGGAGAGCTGCCGAAAATGCAGATATCCTGATCACGACAGGAGGTGTATCGGTAGGAAAGAAAGACATCATGCATGAAGTGCTTCAGATTCTGGACTGTCAAAAGCTCTTCTGGGGAGTACAGATTAAGCCCGGAATGCCGACCCTTTGTGCACTCTATCAGGGAAAGCCGCTCATTTGTCTTTCGGGAAACCCGTATGGTGCGGCTGTAAATCTGGAGCTTTTAATCCGCCCGGTACTTGCAAAAATGTCCGGAAGATACGACCTTGCCATTAAGAGAATCATGGTAGTATGTGACAGTGAATTTTTGAAAATGAGCCATGTCACACGTTATGTCAGAGCGAGATGCGCGGATGGCCATGTGAAAATCGCAGATGGTTCAAATGATTCCGGAATTTTAAGCAGTATGTGTGGATGTAACTGTCTGATTGAGATTCCGGCGGGAACTCCTAAGATAGAAAAAGGAGAGACGGTATGTGTGGTGATGTTGTAAAAAAAGAACCATTTGTCGCAGTAATCTGCGGTGTGAAAAATTCCGGAAAAACGACACTGATCACGCGGCTTGTGAGGCTTCTTTCGGAAAAAGGAATCCGAACGGCGGTTATTAAGCACGACGGACATGATTTTGAGTGTGATATACCCGGAACGGACAGCTACCGGATTCGCGAAGCCGGTGCGTATGGAACGGCGGTATTTTCAAAATATCGAAGTTTCGTATACAAAGAAGGCTGCAGGGAAACTCCTGAGGAAATGATTGCACAGTTTCCGGAAGCGGATCTTATTCTGATTGAGGGAATGAAGAACAGTACTTATCCGAAAATAGAAGTGATCCGCAGGGAGATATCAGGAGAGCCGGCTTCCAATCCTGAGGGAAGATTTCTGATCGTAAGCGATTGGGAGGACGGACATTTTAAAGAAGAAAAGATGACAGGACTGGATGAAATCGAGATAATATTAGGGATACTGCTGGAAAAAGCAGGATTAAATCGATAAAAAGTTGTCTGGGCAACATGATTTTATGTACGGTTTTGTTATACTGTTTTCGGGAAATGAGAACGTACAAGTAGATTTAGGAGATAAAAAAGATGAAACTAGTAAAAACAGAGGATGCTGTAGGACAGGTTCTGTGCCATGATATTACACAGATCATTAAAGGAGTCACGAAGGATGCCGTATTTCGGAAAGGGCATGTAGTGAAGGAAGAAGATATTCCGGTTCTTCTGTCTGTAGGAAAAGAGCATTTGTATATTTGGGAAAAGGAAGAAGGAATGCTGCATGAAAATGAAGCGGCAGAGATCCTTCGAAAAATCTGTCAGGGAAGTAATATGCACCCCTCAGATGTAAAAGAAGGAAAAATCGAACTGATTGCAGATATTGACGGAGTGCTGAAAATTGATGTGGAGAAGCTGAACCGGATCAATTCGCTTGGTGAGATTATGATTGCAAGCCGTCATGGAAATTTCCCAATCAAAAAGGGAGACAAGATTGCAGGAACCAGAGTGATTCCGCTTGTGATTCATGAGGACAAGATGAAGGCGGCGGAAGAGATCGGCGGTGACGAACCGATTTTTCAGGTCAGACCTTACGAGAAGAAAAAAGTCGGTATCGTGACCACGGGAAGCGAAGTCTTTAAAGGAAGAATTCAGGATACATTTACCCCGGTGATCCGGGAGAAAATCGCAGAATATGGAATTGAAGAAGCGGAACATATTCTGTGTGACGATGATCATGTGAAAATCACAGAAGCGATCATGGAAATGATTGCAAGAGGATGTAACATGGTGATCTGCACGGGCGGAATGAGTGTGGATCCGGATGACCGGACACCGCTTGCCATCAAGAATACGGGAGCCGAGATCGTGACATATGGAGCACCGGTGCTTCCGGGAGCCATGTTCATGTTGGCATATTATGATGGTGCAATTCCGGTAATGGGCCTTCCGGGCTGCGTAATGTATGCGAAACGGACCATTTTCGATCTGGTTCTTCCTAGAATTATGACCGGTGAAAAATTAAAAGTCAAAGATCTAAATCTACTTGGACAAGGAGGACTTTGCCTCTCATGTCCTGTATGTACGTTCCCAAATTGTGGATTTGGAAAGGCAATGTAGAAAATGAGAGCATTATTTGAGGCAATACAAGAGACAGATGTGAACAGGCTTCGAAGCGTTCTGACCGTTCTGGACGGAGAAAATATCGGAGAAAAGGCTTTATTAGTAGATGGAAATATCGTCTGGGAGAGCAGAGAAAACGGATTTTTCCGGGAATATAAGAAGGAAATCCAAGAACGGAATGAAACAGAAACTTTTCTTCTTGGAGGCCGTGAGATATTTTGTGATGTTCTGGGTCAGGAGAAGCAAATTGTCATCTGTGGAGGCGGTCATGTATCGATTCCTGTCATTACACTAGGTGTTATGATGGGATGTGAAGTGACAGTTCTGGAAGACAGACCGACTTTTGCTGACAATGCAAGACGCGCAGGGGCAGCGAACGTGATATGTGAACCATTTGAACAGGGACTGGATAAAGTGGAAGGAAATTCAGACACTTATTTTGTAATCGTAACTCGCGGTCACAGATACGATCAGGTTTGCCTTGAAAAGATTGCTCAGAAAGAACATGCCTATATTGGGATGATAGGAAGCAGACGCCGAACTACGATGGTGAAGCAGACGCTTGTAGAAAAAGGAATTGATAAAGAAGTATTAGACAAAGTATATACACCGATCGGCCTTGACATCGGAGCACAGACACCGGTGGAAATTGCAGTTGCGATCATGGCAGAGATTATCGAAGTGAAGAATAAAAAGAAACGAACCTGCGGATATACGAAAGAAATTGTGAAGGCGGTTCTGGATCGGGAGGATTATCCAGAAAAGAAAGTCATGGCAACGATTGTAAAGAGAAAAGGTTCTGCACCACAGGGAGTCGGAATCAAAATGTTGGTTCTTAGAGATGGGAAATGTATCGGTACGATAGGCGGAGGATGTATGGAGGCGAATGTCACACAGAAGGCACTTCTGATGGCGGCAGGAAAAGGCCCCGAAATCGCTCTTTGTAAGGTGGATATGACAGGCGCGGACGCAGAGGAAGAAGGGATGGTCTGCGGAGGCGTCGTGAGCGTACTTCTTGAATTGATATAGTTTTTGGCTGATAACCGAACGAATCACAAAAAAGGAGGAAACTCAAGTGAAGGACGGTTTTGGAAGAGAAATCGATTATATGAGAATTTCCATCACAGACAGATGTAATCTGCGTTGCCGGTACTGCATGCCGGAAGGAATTTCCTGGATCCCGATGGAAGAAATACTGACGTTTGAAGAAATAGAAGCCGTAGTCAAAGAAGCGGCAACACTGGGAATTAAAAAAATAAAAGTGACAGGCGGGGAACCGCTGGCAAGAATTGGATGTCCTACGCTTGTGGGAATGCTAAAGAAGGTTCCGGGGATTGAAAAGGTTACACTTACGACAAACGGAGTTTTCCTTTCAAAATACGCAGAACAACTGAAGGAAAAAGGATTGGATGCTGTAAATATCAGTCTTGATACTCTGGACGAAAAAAGATTTGAAGAGATTACCGGAAGGGATGAACTTAAGGCAGTGCTGGATGGAATTGAGACAGCACTGGAACTTCAGATTCCGGTGAAAATCAATTCGGTTCTTCAGAAAGGGCAGAACGAAAAGGAATGGCAGGCTTTAGCCGAACTTGCACATCATAAAAAGCTGGATGTCCGGTTTATCGAGATGATGCCAATCGGATATGGAAAAAAATTTGAGCCTGTTTATAATGAAGAGCTGCTGAAAAAAATGGAAGAAAAATACGGGGAATTAAAGCCCGATACACGTGTACATGGAAACGGACCGGCAATCTATTATTCTGTTCCGGGATTTGAAGGAAGTATCGGATTTATCAGTGCAATTCATGGCAAATTCTGCAAGAGCTGCAATCGGATCCGCATGACATCAACGGGTGATATAAAAGCATGCCTGTGTTTTGATGAGAGCTTATCCATTAAAGAAGCACTCAGAGCAGGAGACATGGAAGAAGTAAATCATTTGCTGGTACTTGCGATTTCAAATAAACCGGTATCGCATCAGTTTGAACAGAAGGAAATGATTACGGAGCAGCGCGAAATGGCTTTGATAGGAGGATAATAAAATATGGGAGAGATAAAAGCAATCTGTATCAGCGAAAAGCGAGGAACGCAGAAGAAAGAAATACCGGAGGCGCAGATTTTGGAGGATTGGGGCATTGAAGGAGACGCCCACGGCGGTAAATGGCATCGCCAGATCAGCCTTCTTGCAGTGGAAAAGATTGAAGATTTCCGCGCAAGAGGAGCAGAAATAGATTATGGCGCATTTGGCGAGAATCTCATCGTAGAAGGGTATGATCTGCGGGCGCTTCCGGTGGGGACCAGATTTAAGATTGGCGAAGTCCTTCTGGAACTGACCCAGATTGGAAAAGAGTGTCACAGTCATTGCGAGATTTATAAAAAAATGGGTGACTGCATCATGCCGAGAGAAGGTGTATTTACAAAGGTGCTTCACGGAGGGCATATTCAAAAAGGTGATAAGATCGAAATGATTCCGCCGGAGCAGGAAAGGCCATTTACAGTGGCTGTGATTACCTTAAGTGATAAAGGCTTTGCCGGAGAAAGGGAAGATAAAAGCGGACCGCTCATCTGCGAAATGTTAAAAGAAGCCGGATACGATGTGGTGGAGACGATTCTCCTTCCGGATGAAAGAGTGGGACTTGAGCGTCAGATGAAGCGCCTTGCCGATCAGAGGCAGGTGAGCCTGATTCTTACGACAGGCGGAACCGGATTTTCTCCGAGGGACATCACGCCGGAGGCAACGATTGCGGTATGTGACCGGATGGCACGAGGAATTGCCGAAGCAATCCGCGGATATTCCATGACGATCACCAGACGGGCTATGCTCAGTAGAGCAGAATCGGGAATACGAAAGGGCACACTGATTGTGAATCTGCCGGGAAGCCCGAAAGCAGTCAAAGAATCTCTTGAATTCATTTTACCGGAGCTCTCTCACGGACTTGGAATCCTGAGAGGAAGCGAAGGTGAGTGTGCAAGACAATAAAATATAAAATGAGAAACAAAATTATGAAAATGAGAGAAATTGGAAAGAGACTGGCAGCTGCAGCAATGATTCTTGCTATGTCAGCGGGACTTGCAGCATGCGGAGCTCAAACAGAGTCAGAGCCTGAAACTGCGAACACAGAGGAGCAGGAGACAGATCAGGAAGAGAAAACAAAAGAGCCGGTAGAAATTCAGGTGTTTATCGCAGCCAGCTTAAATACCGTTATGACAGATCTGGCAGCGCAGTATAATGAAGAGCATCCGGAAGTGAAGATTACATTTAATGCAGACAGTTCAGGAACCCTGCTTACACAGATTGAAGAAGGATATGAATGTGATATTTTCTTCTCCGCAGCACAGAAACAGATGGATCAGCTCGAAGCCGATGGCTTTGTAGTAGATGGAACCAGAAAAAATGTTGTAAATAACCAGGTAGTTGTCGTTACATTAAAGGACAGTGGTACAGAAGTTACAGGTCTTGAGACTTTGAATAAAGCAAAGAGCATTGCACTTGCAGGCGGAAGCGTTCCGGTAGGAAAATATACTCGTCAGGCACTTGTAAATCTTGGAATTCTGAATAAGGTTGATGATGTATCCGCTATTACCACTGAAGAAATTATCCAGGCACTCGGCGGAGTGGAAATCAGTGAACAGGCTAATGTAAGTAAAGTTCTCATCGCTGTTGCAGAAGGTGCATGTGAAGTTGGAACAACCTACTACTCAGATACTTATGGATATGAAGATAAATTAGACATTCTTGAAAAAGTAAGCTATGATCTGACAGGAAATGTAATCTATCCAGTCTGCCAGGTTGAAAATAAAGAAGCAGATGATGCCGAGAAGCAGGCGGCAGCTGATTTCCTCGCATTTATCACATCGGATGAGGCAAAACAGGTATTTGACAGCTACTATTTTGACACAAATGTAGAGTAAAAGGAGCAGATGCATGGGAGAAATAGGAAAAATACTTACATCTCTGGATTTCAGCCCATTATTCATTTCGCTGAAGACCGGAGTGGCGGCGACAATCCTTTCCTTTTTTCTTGGAATCTATGCAGCGCGAAAATGTATGTATGCAAAAGCGGGAGTGAAAGCGGTTCTGGACGGGATCCTTACACTCCCTCTCGTGCTTCCGCCAACCGTTGCAGGATTCATTTTATTATTGATTTTCAGTACCAGAAGACCGGTGGGAGAATATCTCTATACGACATTTGACATTAAAATTGTACAGTCCTGGACAGGATGTGTGATCGCAGCAACCGTGATTGCATTTCCGCTCATGTACCGGAATGCCAGAGCAGCATTTGAACAGGTAGACGTAAACTTAATCTATGCAGCGCGGACGCTTGGAATGTCGGAACGGAAGATTTTCTGGAAAGTTGTCGTACCGGCGGCAGGTCCCGGAGTGGCAGCAGGAACGGTACTTACCTTTGCAAGAGCTATGGGGGAGTACGGTGCAACCTCCATGCTTGCGGGAAATATCCCCGGAAAGACCGGAACCATTTCCCAGAAAATCGCTATGGTTATTCAGGATGGGGACTTCCTGACAGCAGGTGTATGGGTCGTAATTGTGATGGTGATCGCATTTGCAATCGTCGTACTCATGAATCTGGTATCCGGCAAGAAGATGAAGAACATCAGGCACTGGTAAGAAAAGGCAGTAATAAGAAACTGATAACAAATCAGGAGGAAAAGGATGGCTATCGATATTAAAATCAAAAAAGAATTCGGAAGATTCTGCCTGGATGTGAGTATGCAAAGCAAGGGCAAACGGATCGGAATCCTTGGTGCATCCGGCTGCGGAAAAAGCCTGACCTTAAAAAGCATTGCCGGAATCGAGCGCCCGGACGAAGGATATGTAAACATAAACGGTCGGATTCTACTTGACACCAATCAAAAAATAGACTTAAAACCACAACAAAGAAGAGTAGGATATCTCTTTCAGAATTATGCACTGTTCCCGACTATGACGGTGGAAGAAAATATAGCAGCAGGTCTTACCGGTAAAAAAGCAGAAAAAATGGAAAAAGTGCACCGGATGATGGAACGTTTCCAGATACAGGGACTGGAAAAACACCTTCCCGGGCAGCTCTCCGGAGGACAGCAGCAAAGAGTTGCACTTGCAAGAATCATGGTATACGAACCGGACGTCATCCTTCTGGATGAACCATTCTCGGCTCTCGATGCCCACCTTCGGGACCGGATGCTCAGAGAACTACTGGAACTACTGGAAGATTACGATGGAACAGCAATACTCGTATCCCATAGCCGTGATGAAATCTACAGCTTCAGCGAAGAAATTCTGATCATGGAAAACGGAAAAGGAATCTGCATGGATAAGACAAAAGAACTCTTCGATAACCCACAGTGGGAAGCCGCAGCAAGACTCACCGGATGCAAGAATATCGTTAAGATATCTGAAGCAAGTGACGGTAAATACGATATCCTTGAATGGGGAATCACACTAAAAGGAGATATTCCTGCTCAGGCAAAATCTATTGGAATCAGAGCCCACGATTTTATTCCAATCTGGAATGGGACTATGGAAAATGTAATTCCAGTCGAACAATGGAACATGGTAGAGTGCCCATTTGAACGAAAATATTTCATAAAATCCAAAGCAGGAAATGAGGACATCTGCTGGTTCGTCCAGCGGAATCTGTATGATAAAATCGATGAAAAAGGAATGCCGAAAGCGCTTGTAGTACCGCATGAGAAAGTACTGGTACTTAAATAGGGGACGCTGCATCCGTCACGAGCAGCGCCCATTGGCGGATTTCGAATGTTTTTAGGATTTCGGGAGCGTGAAACGCGAAGAAATCTGTAAGCATCATGGGGTCAAAGGCTTTTGATCCCAACATCACATGATGTAACAAAAGGGGAAAAGGAGGTAATACATATGATAGTAAATCGTATTTGCGGAATGTGTCAGGGAGGGTGTCAGGTAAATGTCACCATTGAAGATGGCAAGATTGTACGTGTAGAACCAGATAAAGCATCAGCTAAAGGACGTCTTTGCGTCCGGGGGGCACTTACCCCGGAACTCTTGTACAGCCCGGATCGTCTTACATATCCACTTATCCGGAATGGGGAAAAAGGAGAAGGAAAATTCCGTCGTGCCACATGGGAAGAAGCAATTGAATATGCGGCTCAATTAATCCGCGAAACAGCTGAAAAATATGGAAAAAAATCGCTGGCGTCTTATCTTGGCCGAGGGGTTCTTGGAATGCCGATCGGTCGTATTCTAAATAATGGAACAAAGCCATGTCTTATGAAACGTCTTGGTTCACCAAATGATTTCAACGTGGCTTCTATCTGCAACATGGCTTCCAGCATGGTCACACCAATGACAACCGTGGGAATCGGTACTCGTATGATGGTACAGGATATTCCAAATAGTGATTACATCTTCGCGTGGGGGAAGAATTCCACTACAGATGACGGTCCACAGATGGCACTAAAGGCAATCAAAGCGGCAAAGGAACGAGGCGCAAAACTGATTGTTATAGATCCGCGTGAAACAGGAATCGGAGAACTTGCGGATCTCTGGATCCCGGTTGTCCCAGGCGCTGACGGAGCTCTGGCTCTGGCAATGTTAAAACTCATCATTGATTCAGGACGCTATGATAAAGAATTTGTACGCGATTACACGCGCGGCTTTGAAGAATTCAAACAATATCTGGACACTTTGACAATCGAACAGCTTTCTGCATGGTGTGGTGTCTCTCTTGATATGATTAACGAGTTGACTGATATCTTCTGTTCAACAGAGAAAATTTCACTGGTTTCTTATACTGGCTTGGAATATCAGCTCAGCGGAATCCAGAATAACCGTGCTATTTTTACATTATGGGCGATCACGGGCAAGCTGGACGTAGAAGGAGGTATTTATTTTAACTGTAAAGGACTTCCTACTTTTAAACCAAAAGAACTTCCGGAAGAAGAACTGGTCGGCACCCGCGAATTCCCAATGTTCTACAAATTTATGGGAAGTGGACAGTTTGCACGTTTTCCGAAAGCAGTGCTGGAAGATGATCCTTATCCGATTAGAGCGTTGATTCTTGCCGGTGGTTCCCCTGCGCTTACGTTCCCGGACAGCAAGAAATGGAGGGAAGTATATAAGAAACTGGATTGTCTGATCGTATTAGACCGATATCCAACCGAAGATTCCCGCTATGCTGACGTAATCTTCCCGGCATGTACGTTGTTTGAAACCTATAAACCATATGTAGATGAAAATGGAACGATTCAGTTAATGGAACCGGCCATATCTCCGGTAGGAGAAAGCTGTAATGACTGTATCATTCTCGGACGGCTTGCAAAAGCACTTGGTGTGGGTGATGATTATCCATCCAATGTCGAAGAATTGAAGAAGTGGCTTTGCGAAGAAATGCCGCCGTATGCCGGTGATTTTGGATCTGGAAAAAAACAGCCTCCTCGTATTTATAAAAAATATGTAACAGGCGGACTTCGTGCAGACGGACAGCCAGGTTTCCCGACTCCATCAGGAAAATTTGAAATCTGTTCCACTCTTTTAGAAGAAAACGGATTTACACCATATCCGGAATACACCGATATACGTTCTATTCCGGAAATGAATGATCCGGCATTTCCATTCATAATGACAACAGGTGCGAGAAGTCTTCATAGAATGGGCGTATTTGGCGCAAACCTTCCGGGTGTTGCTAAAGTAGAACCTTATCCATATATGGATCTTTCACCAGAAGATGCAAAAGAACTGGGAATTGATGATGGAGACTGGGCACAAGTGACAACTCCATTTGGTACAGGAACATTCAAAACCAGACTGGCGGGCATGACGCGTCATTGTATTCACATTCCCCATGGCGGCGGAAGTGCATATATGCCAGAAGCATGGAAAATAGGAAATGTAAATGAACTGACAAGCCTGGATTACAATGATCCAATTACAGGATTCCCGACTATGAAATCGGTTCCATGCCGCATCGAAAAAATAGTGAGATAGGGGACGCTGCATTTGTCACGACCAGCGCCCATTGGCATATTTTGCCATAAATGGTATTGTATATTAAAAAAACTTGGGGTTCCCGCTTTGATGAATTTAGAAATTATTAAAGTGGAAATCCCAAGTTTATGTTTTATTCAGATTTCATAAGTTCAGCAATAATCTTACTGATCAATGTTAAAAAATAATCCGGGGTATTTTCTGCCAGATTATCAAAGTATTCTTTGGGTATCCCTTTCAATAAGTTTTGCTCCGTTATCTTTTACAATACGATTTTTCACTGCACTTTCATTCTGGTTATTTGTCATAGGTTCTCCTTTCTGCAGAAACCATAATCGGAACGAATGCAGCTTGCTGTGAAAATTCTGCAATAGAAGAATTCAGAAATTTCTATAATGTATTATAACAATCGTGGAAAAAAATAGCAATGTAACTTCGCAAAGGATTATAGAGTCTGAAATTAGTAAATAGGTTAATAAAGTTGAATGATTTGCCGAACGGCGTTGAAAATATAGAGCTGCAATCGATATTTCCAAGTAAAACGAGTATAGCATACTACAGATTATTAAACAAATGAAAAAAGTGTGAATTTCGTTCTATAGTCTATGCTATAATACAAACGATAGGGGAGAGAATATTATGGACAAAAAAGACATAGAAATTCAAAAAGAAATTTTCCAAAGCATTTTATTTCGGAATCTGGAAAGAGAACGTGCCGAGAAAACGATTCGCAGTCTGAATGGAAAGCTGCGCCAATATACGAAAAATGAAATGATCATCCAAGAAGAACAGGTGCTTCATGAAATCGGAATCCTGATATCAGGTGAACTGTGCAAGGTCCAATACTATCCTGATGGAACAGAGCAGATGGTCCAGAAACTGCTCCCTTCTTATGTAGTAGGACTGGAAATTGCAATCAGTCAGAAAAAAACAAGTCCGTATTCAGTTTATGCTGTTGAAGAGGCATCAATTTTCTGGTTCCCTGTAAAATATCTGGAGCAGGAAGGATATCTCCCGGAAAGCGATCGGATTTTCCTATACCAGCAGACGGTACAGTTTCTGGCAAATGAAGACATCCGAAAGTACAGAAAGATCGAAATCCTATCCGCAAAAAGTGCAAGAGGAAGGATTGAAAAATATTTGAAGATCCAAATGATCCGATATAAAAGCAATGAATTTGATATCGATTTTAACAGAGAACAGATGGCAAGCTACTTAGGGCTTAATAGGAGCGTGCTGTCACACGAACTGAAAATGATGGAAAAAGAAGGGATTCTCACGGTGAGAAAGAATCATTTTGTGATACATGAAAAGGAGAAGTAGAATGCGTTATGTAATACCTGATTATTATAAAGAATTTTATTGCACAGCAGATCAGTGTGAGGATACCTGCTGTGCCGGTTGGCAGATTGTGATCGACAGGAAATCGTTAAGAAAATACGGTCAGGTGAAGGGGAGGTTCCGCAAAAGAATGTTCGCTTCCGTGGACTTTATGCAGGAAACCTTCAGGCAGGATAAAGAAACAAGATGTGCGTTTTTAAATGAAAATAATCTCTGTGATCTGTATTCAAATCTAGGAAAAGAGAGCCTTTGCAAAACCTGCAGACTGTATCCGCGCCATGTGGAAGAGTTTGAAAACATTCGGGAAATTACACTTTCCGTATCCTGTCCGGAAGTGGCAAAAATGCTGATGAACCGAAAAGAACCGGTTCGATTTCTTACTTATGAAAAAGAAGGGGAAGAAGAATACGAGGATTTTGATCCGTTTTTGTATTCTATTCTGGCAGATGCAAGGGAGAAAATGCTGGAGATTCTTCAGAACAGAAGCATTTCTCTAGCTGTAAGAATCGGTCTCATTATGGGAATGGCGCATGATCTGCAGGTTCGGATCAATCATGAGGAAATGTTTTCTTGTGAAGAAGTGATCAAACGGTACCAGACGGAAAAAACGCGCAAATTCGTGGAAGAGAAATATGAATATTTTATGGCATATGAGAATCGGTTGGAGCAGTATTACTATGCCCATAAGTTATTTCGGAAGCTGTACGAATTGGAACTTTTGCGGGAGGATTGGGATACGGTTCTTATGGAAACCGAGGAAATCTTATATGCAGACGGTGCAGAAAAATACAGAGAACTGACAGAGCAGTTTGCAAAATGGCAGAAAAATGAGATGCCGGATATGGACATTCAACTGGAACAGCTTATGGTCTATTTCCTTTTTACTTATTTCTGTGGTGCCGTCTATGATGAAAAGATTTATGCAAAAGCGCGGATGGCGATGGAGAGTGTGTTCCTCATTAAGGAACTTTTTAAGGCACGCTGGGTGAGAAATGGATATATGCTGGATTTGGATGAACTGACAGAGCTGGTCTATCGGTATTCCAGAGAAGTGGAGCATTCGGATGAAAATTTGAAGAAGATTCTCTAGGTAAGGTATTGATTGTGATGCTGCGTAATATGTAACATAGGCAGTGTTAGGAGGTACCAGTTCGGCCATGAAGCTCGACCCGACTGCTGAAGCAACTAAGGCTCTTGCTCATGGCTGAACTGTTACTATTTAATTCTATTATTGCGCCGTAATCTCACTGAGATACCGGTAAACGGTTGCTGTTGAACAGGAGAACTTTTTCGCGACAAAGGAAATCGCTCCTTTGAGTTTGAAAAGGCCTTGTTCATTTAATTTGCTGACAATTTCTTTCCTTTCGAGCTGATTCAATCGGTCTACAGGCGTTGTAAGCGCAGCTGTACAATCTTCGAATATTTTCTGCATCAAAGAATTGATGTCCATCGGGAAGCTTTCCGTGATCTGAACGGATTCTTCCGGTGCCTCTGTCTGAGATACGGATAAGGTTTTCTGGAAAACAGGTGTATTTCCACGGAAGGAGGCCGGATGAATCACGGAAAGAAGCTTTTCGTGAAGGTCGTTATACCGGCTGTCATCAAAATTAATGCATAACATTCCAATCGGAATACCAGATTCATCTTTAATGAACATGGTAGAAGAGCGTAGAATATGTCCGTTTTCGGCAATGCCTTTATAATTAGCCAGATAATCTCTGGATTCATAGAGCCTGGAAGAGAGCATTTGAAGTGCGGCATTGGTAAGTGGACTGCCTACGGAGCGCCCGCTGATGTGTCCGTTAGCAATTGCAATGATCGATTTGCTTTCACTGGAAAGGTCCTGAAGAACTACTTCATAATCTGATCCAAGGGCCTGACCGAGAAATTCAACCAGTATCTTGTATGGCTCTAAAATACTTGATGTCATAAATAAAATTCCCTCGCTTTGATATAAAATATCTTAAAAGTATTATCGCATGCAAATCATTATTTTTCAATGCTGAAAAAAACTATTGTGAAAATAAGAAAAAGTTGACATTAAATAAATATAGTGATAAATTATTCTTATAATAATAAATTAGCCGAATGAAAGGCGCATAAACAGGAGGAATTAAGCAATGAAAACTATTTTAAACACAAACAAGGCACCGCTTGCAATCGGACCATATTCTCAGGGGATCAACACAGGAAACCTTCTTTTTCTTTCCGGCCAGCTTCCAATCTGCCCGGAAAAAGGAGATATTGTAGCAACGGATATCGAAGGGCAGACCAGACAGTCTCTGGAAAATGTAAAAGCAATTCTCGAGTCTGCAGGATGCACCATGGACGACGTTGTAAAGACAACGGTATATTTGAATGATATTGCCGATTTTGCAAAAATGAACGGCGTATATGCAGAATTTTTCAATGAAGGAAACTATCCTGCAAGATCCGCATTTCAGGTGGCTGCTCTTCCGAAGGCTGCACTTGTAGAAATCGAAGTAGTTGCTCTGAAAGCAGAATAAAAGTGATTACGGGCGAAGCTTTAAATCTCACCAGAAAACAATCGCGGATATTGAGCGATGCGAACAGGTTCTTAGACAATTGATTGTACAACTTAAAGAAGAGACGTAGCTTTTAGGTGCTGCGTCTCTTCTTTTTGGGACCATTGTATCATATTAGGTCTATATGGTTCCACTTCCCGGAGGACCGATCCGGTTTTCATTCCGCCACTGTCTTGGCGAGATTCCGTAAATATTTTTAAATGCGCGTGAAAAATGCAGCTGATTCGGATACCCGACCACATTTCCGATATCATTGATATTAAGCTGCGTCAGCTTCAAAAGCTCGGTTGCCTTCTGCATCCGGTAACTCATCAGAAATTCCTGAGGCGATTTCCCGATCGTGTCACGGAAAATTTTACCGAAATAACTCCGGTTCAGACCGCAGAATCCTGCGATATCTTCTACAGAGATATCATTCTGGAAATTCTGTTCAATAAAAGAGAGTGCCTCTTTTACATAAAAATCCCGCAGGCGTCCATCCTGCTTCAGTCTCATCGTGGCAGTAGAACGGGTAAAATAGTCCAGAAACAAATACAGATGTCCAATCAGATGAAACGGAGATTTGTCTGAGTTCTGCGCAATATACAGCATTTCCCCCATCATATTCTGCCGCAGTTCTTTGGACTTGGCATGATAGATTGGAGCGTCACGGGTAAGCCCGGCAATTTCTACCATTTCATGAACTTTGAGCCCGTCAAATTCCAGCCAGGTATATTCCCAGGGGAGTTCTTTGTCAGCAACATAAGTGGAAATCTGGCCGGGAAACAACATGAAACCCTGTCCGCTTTTAATTGGATAAGTCTGAGTCACCCCTTTTGAATCGTCTGCCAAAAGAAGTCCTGTTCCGGAAATGACGTAGTGAAAGAGAAAATGATTTCTTGCGGCAGGACCAAAAGAATGGGATGGAGTACACTGTTCCCAGCCGTACTGATAGAGTCCGAGATCAACAAAATTTTCATTTGGAAAGACAGAAAAAAGTAAATCACTCATAGGATAATCCCCCTTAATTATATGATGCACGGATTTCTCCGCACTTTATACCAAAATGCTAGATGAATTTAATTATATCACATAAAGGCATTATTTTGGCATAAAATCCCAAAAATACAGCTATTTATGATAGCATTTTGAAATGTTATAATGAACTTACAAACAAACACCGGAGCACGGAAGTTATGAGAAAGGAGCAAAATGAGAGATGCGAAGAAAAGGAAAAGCATTAGTAAGCGTACTTTTGAGTGTTACAATGGTTGCGGCGATGATGTTGACAGCCTGTGGAAACAAGGAGGGAGACGGCAAGATTGAAATCAATCTGGTGCAGTACAAACCAGAAGCTGTCGACGCGTTTGAGGCAATTGAACAGAAATTCAATGAGACGCATGATGACATTCATCTTACCATTGAATCTCCAAGTGACGCAATGACAATTTTAAAGACCAGATTCATCAGAGAAGATAATCCGGATATCATCGGAATCGGAGGAGATGTCAACTTTTCATCTTTTGTTGATTCAGACATGCTGATGGATATCTCCGATTTTGAAGGCCTGAATGACATCAAACAGGCGTACAAAGATATTGATAAGGCGCTTGAGTATGTTCCGGAAGAAGGTATCTACGCAGTGCCGTATGTAGCAAATGCTGCCGGAATCCTATACAACAGAGGGATGTTCGAAGAATACGGATGGAAGATCCCGGAAACATGGGATGAATTTATCGCACTCTGCGATGAGATTCAGTCGGAAGGTATCCTGCCGCTGTATTTCGGATTTAAGGACACCTGGACCACACTGGCACCATGGAATGCAATGGCAGTAGGACTTTGCGAGCCGGATGTATGCCGTCAGGTAAACAAAGGTGAGACGACATTTACCGATGAGTACCGTGAAGTGGCTGAAAAAATGCTGGAGCTTCTGCCATATGGACCGGACGATCCGTTTGCCTACGATTACAACGGAGCATGTACTGCTTTCGCAAATGGAGAATCTGCGATGTATACGATCGGAAGCTATGCAGTTCCACAGATCAAATCTGTAAATCCGGATATGGATATCGATTCTTTTGTATTCCCGGTCAATGACAGGGAAGAGGACAATGTGCTGAACTCCGGTATCGACCTTCAGTTCTGTGTGATGGCAGACTGCGAGAATAAGGAAGCAGCATATGAAGTACTTCGTTTTCTCCTGGAAGATGAGAGTATCCAGGAGTACCTTGACAACCAGAATGCAGTACCGTGTAAAGAAGGCGATTTCGAACTGCCGCCTATGCTGGATGGCATGAAATCTTATATCGATGACGGAAGAATGGCCGATTATCAGGATCATTACTATCCGGCCGAAATGTCGGTGGATGCACAGATCCAGACCTTCCTTATGAAGCAGGATGTCGATGCTTTCCTTGCGAAATTCGATAAGGACTGGGTACGTTATAACAGGGATATTATCCGGAAAGTAGAAGCATATGAAGCAGAACATCCGGATGAAGACTAGAGAAAGGGGAACCGGAACATGGATAAAAAAGGAATGACAGGACGGAAACGCACGTTTCTTATGATTACAATCCCGATTGTGTTATTATTCTTCTGTTTTAATACACTGCCTCTGATTCAGGGCATTATTTACAGTTTTACAAATTTCAAAGGTTACGGCAGCTATGACTGGGTAGGACTTCGAAACTACATTGACCTGTTCCAGGATTCGCGGGTAGGCAACTCCTATCTGTTCACCTTCAAACTTGCAATCTGTGCAACGATCGTGGTAAATGTAATCAGTCTTGTACTTGCATTGGGGCTGAACAGTAAAATCAAATTCAAGAGTGCGCTTCGCGGAGCATACTTTGTACCGAATATTTTAGGCGCACTGGTTGTGGGTTACATTTTCAACTATTTCTTTACATATATTCTTCCGGCATTCGGCAAGATGATCGGAAGCGGAACACTTGGTTCCAGTATGCTTTCCAATGAGAAGCTGGCCTGGATAGCAGTTGTGATCGTCTGCGCATGGCAGTCCATTGCGATGAACACGATCATTTATATTTCCGGTCTGCAGACAGTGCCGGAGGATGTATACGAGGCCGGTTCCATCGACGGAGCGACAGGCTGGAAGAAGTTCAAGAATCTGACCTTCCCGCTGATCCTTCCGTTCTTCACCATCAACATGGTGCTTTGCGTGAAGAACTTCCTGATGGTATTCGATCAGATCATGGCATTAACGAAAGGCGGCCCTGCACAGAGTACAGAATCCATCTCCTACCTCATTTACCAGAATGGTATGGGCGGCGGACAGTTTGGATTCCAGAGTGCCAACGCGGTAATCTTCTTTATTGTAATCGTTGGAATTTCCGTATTCCAGCTTGGAGTATTAGGTAAGAAGGAGGAGCAGTTATAATGAAGACGAAAGTAAATCCAAAAGTAAACTGGCCGGTTACGATTTTACTGATCCTGGGACTTATTACTGTTATTTTTCCGCTGTATATGACGATCGTGATCGCATTCAAGCAGCCGTCAGAGATGACGAACAGCATTAGCGGAATCCTTTCTCTTCCGAAGAGCTGGAGCCTTTCCAACTTTGCGGAAGCTATGCGGGTGACCGATTTCTGGCACTCTTTATTTAACAGTATCCTGATCACCGTATTGACGGTTGTGATCTCCATTGTGGTCCACTCCCTCATCGGATACGCGATCGGAAGAAATAAAGGACACAGCAAATTTTATAATTTTGTGTATCTCTACATCGTCAGTGGCATGTTCGTACCCTTCGCAATCCTAATGATGCCGCTGGTAAAACAGACTGCGCATCTCGGGCTTGCGAACTGGGTTGGTGTCATCATCCTTTATGTGGTATTCTACATGCCGATGAATGTCCTTCTTTACTCCGGCTATCTGGTAAATATACCGATGGCACTGGAAGAAGCAGCTTATGTGGACGGTGCGACAACATGGCAGACTTATTGGAAAATCATTTTCCCGATCATGAAGCCAATGCATGCAACCGTTGCGGTCCTGACAGCACTCGGAACATGGAACGATGTTATGACTCCGCTTGTCATTATGTCAGGTTCCGGTATGACAACCCTCCCACTGGCACAGATGACATTCCAGACGCAGTTCGGAACCAATTTTAATCTGGCATTTGCGTCCTACTTGCTGGCACTTCTGCCAATTCTGATTTTCTATCTGATCTGTCAGAAACAAATATTAAATGGTGTGGTAAATGGGGCTGTAAAATAAGAATCAAATGTATATAATATAAGGTGAAAGTAAGGGTCAAAATTAATTTTGGCCCTTGCGCTGTAACAACAAAAATATGGCAATTAAAAATGGAGAGACAGCATGAGCATTATTTTTGAAGAGAAAACAAGAGTATTTACATTAGACACAAAAGAAACGACATACCAAATGCAGATAGATGCATACGGATATCTTCTTCATCTTTATTATGGAAGGAAAGCAAAAGGATGTATGGATTACCTTATTACTTGCGCTGACAGAGGCTTTTCGGGAAATCCGTATGAGGCGGGTGAGGATCGTACCTATTCGATGGATGCGCTCCCGCAGGAGTATCCCTGCAGAGGAACGGGCGATTATCGGAGTACGGCATTGATTGTCCGTGACGGCGCGGGAATCACGGGAAGTGATCTTAAGTTTCGTGGATATGAAATAAAAGATGGAAAATACAGTCTTCCGGGGCTTCCGGCAGTCTATGCTTCGGAGAAGGAAGCCGAAACTTTGGAAATTGATCTTGTGGATCCGGTAAACGGATTGGAAGTGACTTTATTATATGGTGTTCTTCCGGAGGAGAATATCATTACCAGAAGTGTCATAGTCAAAAATGCGGGGAAACATAAGCTTTATCTGGAAAAAGTGCAGTCTGCCTGTCTTGACTTTGTAGGAGGAAGATATGATGTAATCAGCTTCTATGGGCGCCATGTGATGGAACGAAATTTCCAGAGAAGCGAAGTGCTGCATGCAAATACAGTGATCGGAAGCCGCAGAGGCACATCCAGCCATCAGTACAGTCCGGTAGTCATTCTTGCAGGACACGAGACAACCGAATCACATGGAAGCTGCTATGCGATGAACTTTGTTTACAGTGGTGAATTTAAGGCGGAAGTTGAGAAAGATCAGTATAATCAGACGAGAATGCTGATGGGGCTTCAGGATGAAGCATTCTGTTATCCGCTCGACGTGGGTGAAAGTTTCTTCGCACCGGAAGTAATCCTTACTTATACGGATCAGGGACTGAACCGTCTTTCTCAGAATCAGCACGCATGTATCCGGAAACATATTTGCAGGGGAAAATATAAGAATCAAGTGCGGCCGGTGCTTCTGAACAGCTGGGAAGCCTCTTATTTTGATATTACAGGCGAATCTCTCTGCCGGCTTGCCAGACATGCCAAAGAAGCCGGAATCGAAATGCTGGTCATGGATGACGGATGGTTCGGCAAACGGAACGATGACAACAGTGGTCTGGGAGATTGGTATGTCAACGAAAAGAAACTGGGAATGCCATTAAGTGAACTGATTCAGAAAGTCAATGCAGAAGGCTTGAAATT
The DNA here is from genome assembly GCF_052065395.1 of Bariatricus sp. HCP28S3_F11. Classification (NCBI taxonomy): domain Bacteria; kingdom Bacillati; phylum Bacillota; class Clostridia; order Lachnospirales; family Lachnospiraceae; genus Bariatricus; species Bariatricus sp. HCP28S3_F11. The sequence goes on from NZ_JBQHUC010000006.1 coordinate 80,993, forward strand.
CGGAATCTGGGTGGAACCGGAGATGATAAGTGAAGACAGTGATCTGTACCGCGAGCATCCGGATTGGGCTTTTGCGATACCAGGCAGAAAGCCTGTTCGAAGCAGAAATCAGCTTGTACTTGATTTTTCACGTAGGGACGTGGTAAATTATATCTATGATAAAATCTGTGAGGTACTTGATCAGGGAAATATAGAATATCTGAAATGGGATTACAACCGTAGTATTGCAGAGGTCTACTCGGCAGCGGCAGGTGAGCAGGGAAGAGTCCTCTATGATTATATACTTGGACTTTATGATTTCCTGGAGCGTCTTGTGAACCGCTATCCGGATATGCTGATTGAAGGATGCAGCGGAGGAGGCGGCAGGTTTGACGCGGGGATGTTATATTATACACCGCAGATCTGGTGCAGTGATAATACCGATGCGGCAGACCGGATTCGGATTCAATATGGAACTTCATTCGGGTTCCCGGTTTCAGCGGTGGGTTCTCATGTATCTGCAGTTCCGAACCATCAGACAGGCAGAACGATGCCGATGAATACAAGAGGCGTTGTGGCAATGGCCGGAACCTTTGGATATGAGCTTGATCTGGGCAAACTCGGCAGTGAAGAAAAAGAAGAAATCCGCAGACAGATTCAGGATTATCATAGATATGCAGATCTGATTCAGAACGGAACCTATTTCCGCCTGACCAATCCCTTTGAAGATGAGACGGGAGCATGGGAGTTTGTCTCAGAGGATCGAAGTGAAGTCCTGTTAAATATCGTGATGCTTGAGATGCATGGAAATATGACTGCTTCTTATGTCAGACTTCAGGGGCTGGACGAAGATGCCATGTATAGGAATCAGACTACAGGTGCGCTTTATAGCGGGGCGGCACTGATGGATGCGGGAATTCCGGTTCTGGCAAGTATGAGTGAGTACCAGGCGATACAGATTTATCTGGTGAGAAACTGATAGAGAAAGGACGTTAATATTATGGTTAATGCAGATACAGTATTTCAGAAAAGGATGAATAAACACCACGATGAATTAAAATGGCTCTATATGGAGTTGTACCATAATGAAGATATGTTCGCAGAATTATGTTCTCAGATGTATGAATATTATACCAACCGGCATGAATCTCTGAAAGAGAGAGATCTGATCCGGGAAGAGAATCCGGGATGGTTCAAGAAGAACGATATGCTGGGAATGATGATGTACATCGATAATTTTGCAGGCAATCTGAAAGGTGTGAAGGAGAAACTTTCCTATCTGGAATCATGTAATGTAAACTGTATCCATCTGATGCCGTTTCTGGATTCCCCGAAAGGAAAATCCGACGGAGGATATGCAGTCGCCGATTTTCGTAAGGTGAAGCCTGAGCTTGGAACGATGGAGGATCTGGCTGATCTGGCGGAGGATTGTCATAAAAGAGAGATGAATCTCTGCATGGACTTTGTAATGAATCACACTTCAGAGGACCATGAATGGGCGGTAAAGGCAAAGAACGGTGACGGAGAATACATGAGCCGTTATTTCTTCTATAATAATTATGATATCCCGAGAGAATTTGAAAAAACGGTTCCGCAGGTGTTCCCGACAACCGCACCGGGGAATTTTACATGGGTACCGGAAGCCGGACATTTTGTAATGACGACATTTTACCCGTATCAGTGGGATCTGAATTATCGGAATCCGCGGGTATTCAACGAAATGATGTATAATTTCCTGTTCTTCGCAAATCAGGGAATGGACATCATCCGGATCGATGCAGTTCCTTATATCTGGAAACAGCTCGGAACCCCGTGCAGAAACCTTCCGCAGGTACATACCATTGTCCGTATGATGCGCATGATCGGTGAGATTGTCTGCCCGAGTGTGGCACTTCTCGGTGAAGTAGTCATGGAACCGGAGAAGGTAGTTCCGTATTTTGGTACGGTAGAAAAGCCGGAATGTCATATGCTTTACAACGTAACGACCATGGCAACCACATGGAACAGTGTCGCAACCAAGGATACACGCCTGTTGAAGAAGCAGCTTGATATCGTAAACAGCCTTCCGAGGGAATATACATTCCTGAATTATCTCCGTTGCCATGATGATATAGGATGGGGACTTGATTTTGGCACTCTGAGATCATGGGGAATGAAAGAAGTGGAACACAAACGGTTCCTGAATGATTATTTCACAGGTAAATTCGAGGGAAGTCCGAGCCGCGGAGAACTCTACAACGATGATCCTGTCACACAGGATGCAAGATTCTGCGGAACAACAGCTTCCATGTGCGGAGTAGAAAGCGCCGGATTTGAACAGAATGCTCAGAAAATGGAAGAAGCTATCCGCATGGACCTGATGCTTCATGCCTATATGCTCTCCCAGTCCGGTATCCCAATGCTGTACAGCGGAGATGAAATCGGACAGGTCAATGATTATACTTATAAGAAAGATCCGGATAAATGCGTAGACAGCCGCTATATTCACCGCGGTGCGTTCCGGTGGGATTTGACAGAAAACTGCCAGAATCCGGATACTGTCCAGGGAAAGATCTTCCAGGCGTTGTCGAAGCTGGAGCAGATTCGTAAGAACGAAGCAATTTTCGATGCTTCCGCCAACGTATATACTTACGACGTTCATGATACCGCGATTCTTGGTATCATGCGTGAAAAAGACGGTGAGAAATTCTACAGCTTCTACAACTTCAGCGACCAGGAAAGAACTGCTTGGATGTATGAAGAAGGAGAATATGCGAACCTGATTACCGGAGAAAAAACAGAGCTCAAAGATATCAGGATTCCGGCACATGACTTTATCTGGGCGATGACTGCGAAGGATAAAGATGAGATGGAAGAAGATGTGGCGGAAGAAGCTATAGCGGAAGCAGTTGTGGCGGAAGACGTTATAGAGGAAGAGCCGATCGCGGAAGAAAGTGTAATAGGTGACGCGGCAGAAGAATCTTCGGAAACAGTGACTGCGCCGTTAGAAGAAAAAAAAGAACCTGTGAAGCCGGTTTCAGTTCCGAACAAGAACAAAAAGATCAGAAATGTAAGTAAAAGAAGAGCGGCAAAAAAACATAATAAAGTATAGTAATGTCTAAATGAACAGCCAGTCTGCAAACTTGCCGGCAGATTGGCTGTTTTTTGATTGCTGCAATCTAATGACTATAAAATTGACACATCCATCTTCATTATTTACCTATCAGCATCAAAAGAAATTAAGTAAAATATAATTGAACATTATGAGTAAAATAGAGAGGTAGGAGTCATGGGAGAATTATCAACTCTTCCGAATATTGGAAAAGTAGTAGAAGAACAATTGATACAAGTTGGAATTACGACGGCTGCAGAATTGCATGAAATTGGTGCGAAAGCGGCATGGTTGAAAATACAGGAAATCGATGAATCCGCTTGTATAAACCGGCTGATGGCATTGGAAGGAGCGATTCGGGGAGTCAAGAAAACAATGCTGCCCGACGAAGTGAAAGCTGATTTGAAAGATTTCTATAGAGAACATAGAAGATAGATAGAGTGCGAAGGGAAGCGTTATTTTATTATGAAAATTGTAATATTACACGGGTAAAGTCATAAAGGAAGTACATACATGGTGGCGAGAGAATTGGCAGACAAGGTCGGCGGCGAGATTGATGAGTTCTTTTTGCCGCGAAATTTCAATAAGCACTGCACGGGGTGTTTTACCTGTTTTCAGACAGAATTATCGAAATGTCCGCATTACAAAGAACCGGAGCCGTTAGAAAAGGCAGTTCTCAGCGCGGATCTCATTATCCTGGCAAGTCCGGTTTATGTATACCATGCTTCCGGTCAGATGATGAGTTTCCTGGATCATTTCGGAACCTGGTGGATGGTACACAGACCAAGGCCGGAAATGAGCAGAAAGCAGGCAGTTGCGATCAGCACGGCTGCCGGAGGCAGAATGAAAAGTACGGTGAAGGATATGGCGGACAGTCTTGAAATGTGGGGTATTTCAAAAGTGTACCGTCTGGGAATCGGTGTTCAGGTAGCGAGACCGGATGAAATTCCGGACGGGATTAAGAAGAGTATCCATAGGAAAACGGATAAGATGGCTGGGCAGATTCGGGAAAATGCAGGAAAACAGGGATGCAACAGGCGCGCAAAAATGTGGTTCTATTTGATGCGCATGGCTCATAAGCATTTTGCGCCGATGGAACCGGATTACGGATATTGGGAAGAACGGGGCTGGCACGGAAAGAAGCGGCCCTGGAAATAAAAGATCAAGTCAGCGGGAGGATGGAACTGGACCGAAAAGTATATTGGTGCGAAAACAGCAGTTTGTATTAAAACGGTAATAATTGTGTAAAATGATTTACAGAAACGTAAAAATAGTATAGCAGGTATTGCTAATTCGGAAGTTGATTGGTAAAATAACAGAGAAAACGATATCACAGAAAAGAGACATTAGAAATGAGGTAAAGAATGAACAGTCTGAATGAATGCAATGATAAGAAGATTCCGGGAAGCATTATTCCGGACCTGTTTTTGTCCTTTTTTAAAATAGGCTTATTCACTTTTGGCGGCGGTCTTGCGATGCTTGCACTGATCGAGGAACAGTGTGTAGAAAAGAAGCATTGGATTACGCACGATGAAATGATGTATGTGACAATCATAGCAGAATCAACACCCGGACCGATTGCAATAAACTGTGCAACCTTTGTGGGATATCAGCAGGCGGGACTATCAGGAGCCCTTGCCGCAACAGTCGGAGTCGTTCTCCCTTCATTTTTCATCATTTATCTGATATCCATGTTTCTGAACCAGTTTTTGGAAATCAAAATTATCGCAAATGCATTCAAAGGAATCAAGGCTGCAGTCGGAATCATCATTCTGGATGCGGCAGTCATGATGATACGCAAGATGAATAAAGACAGGATCACGCAGGGAATCATGCTCGTGTCGTTTGCGGCCATGTTTCTGATCCAGATATTCTCCTGGAACTTTTCTTCGATCAGCCTGATGATTATTGCGGCAATTTTCAGTCTTGCGCTTTATCAGATCAATGTGATACGCCATGGAAAGGAGAAAAGAGAAAAATGATTTATCTTGAGCTTTTCCTGGCATTCTTGAAAGTGGGATGTTTTTCTTTCGGAGGTGCATATGGTGCGATTTCTCTGATACGTGACGTTGTTCTGACGCATGGCTGGCTCAGTGAAGAAACGCTGACCTATATGATTGCCGTCAGCGAAAGCACGCCTGGTCCGATCATGGTGAATCTTGCGACCTATATCGGCCTCAGCCAGGCTGGTATATCGGGAGCAGTTTTGGCAACATTTGCAGTCGTTCTCCCTGCATTTGTGATTATTCTGCTGTTTGTAGCTGCCTTAAAGAGAGTATGGAATCATGGCTGTGTACAAGCCGTCATCGGAGGCCTGAAGCCCTGCGTCATCGGAATCATCCTCGCAACAGGAGTAACCATGATCCTGGGAAACTGCATCCGGTTGGAGGAAAATGTGGCGGCAGACATACGTTCTGTCATCGTCACGGTCATTCTCGGAGCTGTTCTTTTTATCTTTAAATATCTGTTGAAGAAAAAGATTTCTCCAATGTGGATCATTCTATGTTCTGCGATCCTGGGAATCATAATATGGGGAATCAGGTGACCGCGTCAGCCAGTCACCCGTCCCGTCAGTCAATATACCGGAACAACCAGGTGTCTCACAAGACCGTGGAAAACGCCGGCACTTAATGGCAGCAGCCGCATAAGCGGCGCCCTGGCATTTAGTACCGCGGCGTTTTCCCCCGAGCAAAAGCGGGTCTTGTGAGACACCTGGTTGTGGATAATTTTCGATACAATCCCATTTCCCCATTCCCATTCCCCCAAAAAAGTGATACAGTATAAGAAAAAGAATTGTAAATGTTTTCTCAAGGAGGAAGAAATAATGGCAAAGAATATTTTCGAGCCTATGATGGCAAAATTGAAAGCAGATCCGAAAAAGATCGTATTTACCGAAGGAACAGATGAAAGAATTCTGGAAGCAGCTTCTCGTTTACTGAAAGACGGTTTCCTCACACCTGTTCTGGTTGGAAAAGTTGAAGAAGTAAAAGCCGCTGCTGAAAAATTCGGATTTGATATCACCGGAGCAGAGATCGTTGATCCGGATAACTTTGATAAATTCGATGAGATGGTTGAACTGTTCTGTGAACTTCGTAAGAAAAAAGGCGTGACACCGGAGCAGGCAAAAGAAGTATTAAGCCATGCAAACTACTTCGGAACCATGCTGGTTAAGATGGGACTTGCTGATTCTCTTCTTGGAGGAGCAACCTACTCTACAGCTGATACCGTTCGTCCGGCTCTTCAGGTTATCAAGACAAAACCGGGCAACAAGATCGTTTCTTCATGCTTCATTCTTGCGCGTCCGACAGCAGACGGAGAGAATGAGATACTTGCAATGGGAGACTGCGCGATCAACCTGAAACCGACCGAAGATGATCTGGTTGAAATCGCCGGTGAGACCGCTGCATGCAGTAAATTATTCGGCATCGATCCGAAAGTTGCATTCTTAAGCTACTCTACACTCGGATCCGGAAAGGGAGAAGATGTAGACAAGATGCGCAATGCTACAGCAAAAGCAAAAGAACAGTTCCCGGATCTTGCAATCGACGGAGAATTACAGTTTGACGCTGCTGTTTCACCACGCGTAGCTCAGACAAAATGTCCGGACAGCAAAGTGGCAGGACATGCAAACGTATTTATTTTCCCGGATATCAATGCAGGAAATATCGGATACAAGATTGCGCAGCGCCTCGGCGGATTTGATGCATACGGACCGATCCTTCTCGGACTGAATGCCCCGATCAATGACCTGTCCCGCGGATGTAACGCAGACGAAGTTTACGTAATGGCCATCTTGACAGCCGCACTTGCTTAATTTTCAAAAGTACGTGAATCGAGCTCTCTTTCTGATGAGGAAAGGGAGCTTTTCTTCTACTGGGATTCCAAACAATGGTATTATACTCTGTTATTATATTTTCTAATAGTGATAGCGTAACACAGATGAACATGTTAAAATATAAACAAAGATTCTCTGAAATACAAGTCTAGAAAAGAGGTAGAAAATGAGTAAAGAGTCATTATTACTGCAGCCATTAAAAGTAGGAAATCTGACATTAAAGAACCGTATCATGTTCCCGCCGCTTACTACCGGATATGAAGAGCGGGACGGATCGATCGGGGAGCGGAGTTTTCATTTTTATGAAAGACTGGCAAAAGGGGGAGCTTCTTATGTCGTGATCGGAGATGTAGCTCCGGTCAATACTGCATCGCCGACGCCGAAGCTGTTTGATGACCGTCAGATTCCGGCATTCAGAAAACTGGCAGATGCAATGCACGTATATGATTGTAAGCTTGCATTGCAGCTATTCCATCCGGAATACGATGTGCCGGGTGTAGGAAAGATGATCCAGGGTTCCATGATGGCAATGAAAGAGGCTGAAGCTGCCAAAGCACAGGGGGACATGGAGGCTTTCGGAGTTAAGATGAAGGAAGCGGGACAGCTCCGCAATGATGCCTATGCGAAACTGCATCATGACATGCAGCATTTTGTTTCGGAAGCGACTGTAGAACAGTTGGAAGAGATCAAGAAATCCATTGCAGCATCCGCAAGAAGAGCGGCTGAGGCCGGAGTGGATGCGATCGAGGTTCACGGAGACCGTCTGCTGGGTTCCTTGTGCTCTACCGTTCTGAATCACAGAACCGATGAATACGGAGGTGTATTTGAGAACCGTATTCGCTATGCATTGGAAGTGGTTGCGGCAATCAAAGAAGCGGCACCGTCTCTGATGGTGGAATATAAGCTCCCGTTCATCACAATCAACGCGGATGGAAGTGACCGTGGAAAAGGCGGACTTTATGAGGCGGAAGGTATTGAATTTGCAAAGAGACTGGAAGCAGCAGGAGTGGATATGATCCAGGTCGCTCAGGCAAATCATACCGGAAATATGGGCGATACCATTCCTTCTATGGGAACCGTTCCATATAACTGGACCCTTCCGATTGCAAAGAAAGTGAAAGAAGTGGTATCGATTCCGGTTGCAACGGTAGGACGAGTAGTAAATGTGAAAAATGGAGAGGAGATTCTTGCAAATGGCGAAGCAGATATGATCAGCTACGGAAGATCCCTGCTCTGTGATCCGGATATTGCGATTAAGATTGAGAAGGATGAACCGATCCGTGAATGCCTGAACTGTAATAAGGGATGCGTAGATGCAATCCAGAATCGCCGTTATATTTCCTGTGTACTTAATGCGGAAAATGGAGACGAGGCAACCATTTTCATTAAACCTGCAGAAGAGAAGAAGCATGTTGTGATTGTCGGAGCAGGTATTGCCGGACTGGAAGCGGCACGTGTGGCAGCAGTTCGCGGACATCAGGTAGACGTTTATGAGAAAGCGGATCATATCGGAGGACAGATCCATCTTGCAGCGGTACCGCCGAGAAAGAGCGAGATCCTTCGTTCCGTTGAATATTTTGAGAGAATTTTGCCGGAACTTGGGGTAACGATCCATCTGAATACAGAATGCAGCAAAGAGATTATGAATGGTGCAGATGCTGTGATCGTGGCAGTCGGTGCACATGATTTCATCCTTCCGGTGCCGGGAACAGACAGTGAAAACGTCGTATCTTCGTGGGATGTTTTGAGTGGAAAAGCAGAAGTCAAAGGCCACTGTGCTATCATCGGCGGCGGTCTTGTCGGAACGGAGACTGCAGAATATGTACTGGAGAAAGGCTGTCAGGTATCGGTGATTGAAATGCTGGATCAGATTGCAAATGGAGAATCATCCACCATTCTTCCGATTATCATGAAAGATTTTGCACAGCATGATGTAAAACAGTATGTCAATACAAAAGTCAACCGTATCGTCAACGAAGGAAAGACGATTCTTGCTACGGATACAAAGGAAGGGAAAGAAATCTCCATAAACTGCGATACGATCATTATGGCAGTGGGATCCAAGAAAAATGAGTTGGATACAGAAGGTGTTACTGTACCGGTTTATTATGTAGGAGATTGTTCCGGAGATAGAACGGCAAGCATTGCAGAAGCAGTTCGTTCGGGATATGCGGCTGCAAATGGTATTTAATGAGAAGATTAGGGGCGACATTACAATCGCCCCTAATTGTGTAAAAATAATAAAAAATACATCCTATGCTATATATTTTTCAATACCCGCTCTGCATTCTTATAACAGATTGCGCCGATTTCACCGGAAGTAAAGCCCGCCTTCTCGAGAGCCGGAAGAAGAAGCGGCATATCCTGACATCCGGCAAGTTCCATTTCACAGCTCATTCCGTCGAAATCACTTCCAAGAGCAGCAATATCAATGCCTCCTACATTTACAATGTGGCGCAGATGTTCAGCAATCACTTCGGCGCTGCAGATCCCGCTATCCTGCAGAAATGTACCATAGAAATTCACACCCACCAGTCCCTGACGTTCTCCGATCATTCGGATCATCCGGTCGGTCAGATTCCGGGAATGTCCGCAGAGAGCGCGGCAGCAGGAGTGACTGGCAACAAACGGCTTATTAGTATTCTGATACACATCTTCAAAACCGGCATCGGAAAGATGCGATACATCGATCAACATACCGAGCCGTTCCATTTCTCCAATCACCTCCAGACCGAAAGGCTTCAGACCGGTTCCGCTTTGGGAAGACATGTTATGAGGAAATCCCAGTTCATTTTCATAGTTCCACGTCAGGGTGATCAGGCGTATTCCTTCCTCGTAAAGCGTGTACAGACGGCTCATGTCATTTTCCAGAATACCGCCTTCTTCTACTGTGAGAAAACAGGAAAGCTTTCCGGCGGATTTGTTGCGCAGATAATCATCAAAAGAAAAGGCGCAGGATACCTCAGCGTGTCTGTCGGCGCTACTTTTTAGAAGACGGATCATCTGTAATGCATCTGTGTAATGGCTTTCACTTATCGGAGTCTGCTTCCGGTTGATAAAGCAGGCAAAGAACTGAGCCAGAGCGCCGGTCTTATGTAGTCTGGAAAGATCAATGTGTCCGCGGTTTTCCCACGGGGTTTCATCCGGAAGCGTGTCTTCCTGCGTGTAGAGACGATAGAGTGTATCACAGTGGAGGTCAATGTAGTTCATAATCAAATCCTTCTTTCTATTCAGAATAAATGTCCATATACTGTATTTAGTATACTTTATGAAGAATGGCTTGTAAAATGAAATTGCAATATATAGTGCGAAACTGGTATAATACGGTTAGATACCGATCAGGAAAACGGAAAGGGGAATAAGGAATGGTGTATGTGTAGAGGAATTTGAAAAATAATTCCAAAACTTCGTCACAATGCCACGTTGACAATCGAAAGCGTGGTTTAATATAATAGAATAAACAAGGGCGTTTTCTGATAGGGAAAGAGCGCCCTTTTTTCAATATCAGAGAGTTTAGTATTATCAAAATGCAGTCTGTTTTTCAGTATGGAGGAATACATAATTATGAGAAATTATACAAGAAAAGATATTCTGCGTCTGGTGGAAGAAGAAGATGTCGGATTTATCCGTCTGCAGTTTACTGACATTTACGGTACATTGAAAAATGTGGCGATCACTACAGGACAGCTTGAAAGAGCATTGAATAATGAATGCATGTTTGACGGATCTTCAATTGAAGGATTTTCGCGGATCGAAGAATCAGACATGTATCTTCGGCCGGACCTGAATACATTTACCATTTTCCCATGGCGGCCGCAGCAGGGAAAAGTGGCAAGATTTATCTGTGATATCTACCGTCCGGACGGAACAGCGTACGAGAGCGACCCACGCCAGGTTCTGGAAAATGTAATTCGGGAAACCGAAGAAATGGGATATCAGTTTGTAGTCGGACCTGAATTTGAATTTTTCCTTTTCCATCAGGATGATGATGGAACACCGACGACAACAACGCATGAGAAGGCGGGATATTTTGATCTTGGGCCACTCGATCTGGGAGAAAATGCGAGAAGGGATATGGTGCTCACACTGGAGGATATGGGAATAGAGATTGAGGCATCCCATCATGAAATGGCACCGGCGCAGCATGAGATCGATCTGAAATACGAGGAAGCGCTTGAAACTGCGGATAATATGGTTACGTTCCGGATGGTTGTGAAAACAATTGCCAAACGTCACGGATTACATGCGACCTTTATGCCAAAACCGAAATACGGAATCAATGGTTCCGGAATGCACCTGAATATGTCACTTTCCAGAGATGGAGAGAATATTTTCTCGGATGAAAATGATGAACATGGTCTGAGCCAGGAAGCTTATTATTTCATCGGCGGACTCATGAAGCATATCAAGGCGATTACATTTATCACGAATCCTCTGGTAAATTCTTACAAACGTCTTGTACCCGGATATGAAGCACCTACTTATATTGCGTGGTCGGCAAATAATAGAACACCGCTGATCCGGATTCCGGAATCCAGAAGGAGCGGTAAACGAATCGAGCTGCGAAGCCCGGATGCATCTGCAAATCCATATCTTGCACTTGCGGTTTGTCTGGCAGCAGGAATGGAGGGAATCCGTGAAAAAATTCTTCCTCCAAAAGAAATCAGTCAGAATATTTTTGAATTGAATGAAGAGGAGAAAAAGGCGCTTGGCATTGAATGTCTCCCGGGCAGCCTTATGGAAGCGGTAGAAGAATTTGAGAAAGATGCTTTTATCCAGAAGGTACTTGGAGAGGAACTTTCCCAGAAATTCATCAAAGCCAAAAAAGCAGAGTATGACAGATACCGCAGCCAAGTTTCAGAATGGGAAATGAATGAGTATCTTCAGAAATATTAGACCTCCTTACCAAGTAGCATTGAATAGGCGAAAAGAGTGAGGAGGCTGGTATAGTGAGTAGTATTGTTGTTGTATTTCCCAAGAAGGAAAATGCGACGAATATTCGAAATATACTGGTACGAAACGGATTTAGTGTGATGGCGGTCTGTACGACCGGTGCGCAGGCGATCCAATATGCAGATGATCTCGATGACGGGATTATAGTTTGCGGGTATAAATTATCGGATATGCTATATACTGAATTAAGAGAATATCTGCCGGAGACATTTGAGATGCTGCTGGTTGCGTCACCGGATAAATGGCATGATGGCCGGATTCCGGGTGTGATCGGCCTTGGGACGCCCATCAAAGTATTTGATCTTGTAAATACGATGGAAATGCTGATGCGCACGATGGAGCGGCGCAGAAAGAAACGTAAGGCCGACCTGAAGAACAGAAACCCGAAGCAGCAGGCATTAGTGAAGCAGGCAAAAGAGCTTCTGATGGAGCGAAATCATATGACAGAGGAAGAAGCACACCGCTATCTGCAGAAATGCAGTATGGACAGCGGAACGAATATGGTGGAGACCGCTCAGATGGTACTTAGTATTATGGCAGAATAGGAGTTGGCAGGAGCGAAGCGATCTATGAATTTTACGAAGATGCATGGACTTGGAAACGACTATGTATTTGTGAATTGCTTCAGAGAAAAGATAACAGAACCATCAGAATTAGCAAAAAGAATCAGTGACAGACATTTTGGAATTGGATCGGACGGATTGATACTGGTGAAACCTTCCGTGAAGGCTGATTTTAAAATGGAGATTTACAATGCGGACGGTTCCGCTGCAAAAATGTGTGGAAACGGGATCCGCTGTCTCGCAAAATACGTGTATGAGTGTGGAATGACGACAAAGACAGCACTTACGATCGAGACGGACTGCGGTATACGTAATCTGGCGCTTCAGATTGAGGAAGGTGAGGTGGAGGCAGTCTGCGTGGATATGGGAACCCCCAGACTGAATACCCATTGCATCCCGATTTTGTGCGAGCGAGATCTTGTACTGAATGAACCGATCACGGTGAAGGGAGAGGAATACCGGATTACGGGGATTTCCATGGGGAATCCACACGCAGTTGTCTATGTGGATCATGTGAAGGATTTCCCGGTGGAGGAGCTGGGACCGGCGTTTGAGTTCCATCCTAGGTTTCCGGATCGGATCAATGCAGAGTTTTGTCAGGTGATTGATCGAAAAACGATTGCCATGAGAATCTGGGAAAGGGGTTCGGGAGAGACGCTTGCCTGTGGTACGGGAGCCTGTGCCGCCTGTGTTGCATCCGTATTGAATGACTTGACAGATGAGAAAGTTACAGTTAAATTATTAGGAGGAGAATTAGCCGTCAGATGGGACCGCAAGGTCAATCATGTGTATATGACAGGACCTGCAGAGCGGGTGTTTGACGGAAGTTTATAAAAGGAGAAGATATCAATGTACAAAGTAAATGAAAATTATCTGAAATTACCGGGAAGCTATCTGTTTTCCAATATTGCTAAGAAAGTAGCCGCGTTTCAGGCTGCAAATCCGGACGCATCCATCATCCGTCTGGGAATCGGTGATGTTACCCAGCCACTTGCACCGGCGATCATTGAAGCACTTCACAGTGCGGTAGACGAGATGGCACACGCTGAGACTTTTCACGGTTATGCGCCGGACCTTGGCTATGAATTCCTGAGAAGCGCGATTGCAAAGAATGATTTCCAGGCACGCGGATGTGATATCGCATCGGATGAAATCTTCATTTCCGATGGCGCAAAATGCGATTCCGGAAACATTCAGGAAATCTTCGGACCGGATTGCAAGATTGCAGTATGCGACCCGGTTTACCCGGTTTATGTAGACACCAATGTAATGGCAGGACGTACCGGTACATACGACGCAGCTACCGGAACCTGGAGTGATGTGATCTATATGCCGTGTACGGCTGAGACCGGATTTGCACCGGAACTTCCGGAAAAGACACCGGATATCATTTACCTGTGTTTCCCGAATAATCCGACCGGAGCAACGATCACCAAAGACGAACTGCAGAAATGGGTTGATTATGCAAATAAAGTCGGAGCTGTGATCATTTACGACGCAGCTTATGAAGCATATATTACAGAAGAAAATGTACCACACAGCATTTATGAATGCGAAGGTGCAAGAACCTGCGCGATCGAACTCCGCAGCTTCTCGAAGAATGCAGGATTCACCGGAGTCCGTCTGGGTGCAACCGTTATTCCGAAAGATCTGAAATGCGGTGATGTGATGCTGCACTCTCTCTGGGCAAGAAGACATGGGACCAAGTACAATGGCGCTCCATATATCGTACAGAAAGCCGGCGAGGCTGTTTATTCAGAAGCGGGCAAGGCACAGCTGAAAGAGCAGATTGCATACTATCAGAAGAATGCAAAGACGATTTTTGAAGGACTGAAAAATGCAGGATACACCGTATCCGGAGCAGTGAATTCCCCGTACATCTGGCTGAAGACACCGGACAATATGACTTCATGGGAGTTCTTCGATTACCTGCTTGAGAAAGCGAATGTGGTAGGCACACCGGGATCCGGATTCGGACCGAGCGGAGAAGGATATTTCCGTCTGACCGCATTCGGAAGCTATGAAAACACACTGGAAGCAATTAAGAGAATTCAGAGTATTTAGTAAGAGTGGTCAGGGGACGTACCCCTGGCCACATTTTACAATAATATTACATAGAATTTATGTGTTTTTATCTGTCACTTGATATATTTACTCTGTTAATGTGCGAGATGCGGCATATGTTTTACTGTGCATGCAAGGGGCAAAAAGGAAAGGAGATCCAATTATGGAAAAGGACAGACAAAAAAGACGAGGGTTACTGAGAAGTATTTGCCAGAACAGAAACCGATCTGAATGGAGAACGGGCGCCACAGGGAAACAGAGACAGTGAATGATACTTCAGGGCTGAACTTCGAATTGTTAAAATATATGAGCGCAAATTACTTTTTGATTCACCGATACGTGAAGGTAGAGAGTAATTTGCGCTTTTGACATTTGGTTACAATTTGCTGCAGGCACGCTCTGTATTTTTGGAGGCTTCTGCTTTTATCTGTAATTCCGTAATGTGTTCCCCGTAATTCGCGGACTGGTGAATGTCAATCCATAAAAACTCAAGAAGATCACCGGATAAAATCAGATGGTGTTTATCAGCATATTCTTGTATCATAGGAAAATAAGACTTGTGTTGGTGAGAATTGCCCTGATAACAGACGGAGAGATAGTCCCCTTCGTCCAGTTCATCCGTTCCGTTCGGATCAATAATGAATACCCCGGCATAGTTTCCGAAACGATTTTGGGTTGCATCTTCAAGAGGAAGAAATGAGCCGATTCGATTATTGCCAATAATGTACAGGTGATTTTTATCCTTATTCATCAGTTGCTTGATGAGCATATCCATTTCTTCGTCCGTATGGTAAAGGTGGTTGAGAATATGGCATTTACGCTTGGGAAAATGTTTAAGTATTACGGTGTCAAGTGGCTGGCGGGTAGCTTTTTCCAAGGTGGATAACCGTTCGGAAACATTTTCTTTCAGTTTTTCCAGAGCCTTCATATGTTCTTCTATGAGCCCTAATTCTTCCTCCAGGAGCGTTCGGGTGGACTCGATACTCCGGTTCTGCATATAATTCCGGATCTTTTCCATCGGAAAGTCTAAACGGCGCAGATCGCGTATGACGTTCAGTTTCCAAAGATCATCAAGACCGTAGATCCGGTATCCATTTGCCCCTCTTCTGGGAGATAAAATTCCAAGTTTTTCATAATAACGCAGAGAATCTGTACCAATCTGATAAATCTTTGAAATTTCACCGATCGTATAGTATTGTTTCATAAGTGACTCCTTTTATTGAGAACAGAAAAAAAATTAAAACATTTTGCAAAAACGGGTTGACCTTAGTATTATACCAAGGTTTAATCTGAAAAGGAAGCGTATGAAAGTAGAGGTTTTTGTTTTATGCAATTGGAAGGCAAGTCGTTAAAGACAGATTTTTTGAAATTTATCATTCCGTCGATTATCGCACAGTGTGTATTCTCTTTATATACGATGGTGGACGGAATCTTTGTTGCACGAGGAGTTTCGGAAGTGGCGCTTACGGCAGTCAATATATCCATGCCATTTTCGGTAGGATTATTTTCAATTTCGTTGTTATTTGCTGTAGGAAATTCTACAATCGTTGCAATATCTTTGGGAAAGGGGGAAAAAGAGAGGGCGAATCAGGTGTTTACCCAGAACATAGTGGTTCTCTGTGTGCTGGCGGTAATTGTAACAGCGCTGGTTCTGATTTTTCTGGAACCATTTGCAAGATTCCTGGGGGCAACGGATACGATTCTTCCCTATGCGAAGGAATATATTGGTACAATCGCGCCATTTGCGATTGCGTACATGCTTTCGTATTCTTTTGAAACTCTGATCAAGACAGATGGGTATCCGAAGCTGGCTACGATTTATGTTACCAGCGGTGCAGTTCTAAACTGCATTCTGGATTATCTTATGGTAATACGATGGAACCAGGGCGTACGGGGAGCAGCTTGGGCAACAGGCCTTTCTCAGGCTGCTGTCATTGTACTGTATCTAAAGCATTTCCTCGGGCCCAAAGGAACGATCCGCTTTGCCGGATTCCGGTTCAGCTTTGCGGTTATATGGCGTCAGATACAGAATGGGTTCGCGTCCGGCATTACGGAGTTTTCGGGTGGAATGATCATCTTCTTCTTTAACCAGGCCATACTGGCATTTATCGGAGAAGAAGCCTTGGTAAGTTATACGATCATTTCCTACGTGAATACGATTGTGGTGATGTCAATGACCGGAATCGCTCAGGGAACACAGCCGCTGATCAGCTATTATTATGGTAAAGGGGAGCGGAAAAAGTATCAGAAGCTTCTGAAATACGGGATTGTGGCGGCTATGGTATTTTCGGGTGTATCAACGGCAGGCTGCTATCTGGGAGCAGAAGGAATTGTAAAAGTATTCCTGGAAAACGACAATCCGCAGCTCATAGCGTATACTGTGCGAGTGTTTCGCGTTTTTATCCTGTCCTTTCTGCTGGCGGGATATAATGTAGTGATTGGCGGGTATTTTACATCGATCGAAAAGGCAGGATTTGCAGCGGCAATATCATTGACGAGGAGTCTGGTTGCGTTGGTGGGAAGTCTGGTGATTCTGACGGCTGTGTTCGGCGGAGAAGGAATCTGGTGGTCACCGCTTTTGGCAGAAACAGTTTGCCTGATTCTGGCCCTTGGAATGCTGAACTGGTACAGAAAAAAGCAGATGTGAAATGTCTGAAAAAAGAAAGAAAAAACACAAGAAAACTTTCTTTAAAAAAAATAAAAAAAAGGGTTGCATTTCATGGGAGTTCTGGTATAATAACATTGTTCGCTGATGAGAGCGGCTAACAAACACCAGATAATGCGGATTGGTGTAATGGCAGCACAGCAGACTCTGACTCTGTTAGTAGAGGTTCGAGTCCTCTATCCGTAGCTCCTTAATTGAATAAGGAAACCGGATATTCTGAAAAGAATATCCGAAACACATCGGAGTGTGGCTCAGCTTGGTAGAGCGCTACGTTCGGGACGTAGAGGTCGCAAGTTCAAATCTTGTCACTCCGATTTTTTAAACTACAAAACTTGAAGACGCAGGTTTTGTGGTTTTTTAGATAGTAGGGACGTTTCTTTTGCCACGACCAGCGCCCATTGGCATGATTTTATATCGAAGTTCCACTCCATGAGAGAATGATCTCATGAAAAAAGAAAATGAATAAAGGTGGGGTTCACCACTTACCACAAAGCAGCAGCATGAGGAAGAGAGTTTCTTCATGCTGCTGCTTTGCTATAGTTTATTCCTATATATCGTAATAATATATCTGGATTAGGCAGTGACATTTATATATGGTAAACTTATATCCATTGGAATGGTAAAAAAATGATAAGACCTTACAGAAAATATGAAAAAATGACTTTTAGGAGAGAGGAAAGTATGGACAGAGGGATCAATACAAGATGTCTTCATTTAAAAGAAACAGAAGGGAAATCAGAAAACTATGGAGCGATAAGTTATCCGATATATCAGACATCAACCTACGTACACCCGGGTGTTGGGAAAAGTACGGGATACGATTACACTATTGATGGAGCTGTTTGAGCCCGGTGATCATTTGGTTGTCGAATCAGATCTGTATGGTGGGAGCATTCGACTGTTTGATAATGTCTCTAAAAAGAATCATTATGAATTTACATTTCTGGATTGTTCTAATGAAGATGAAGAGGGGGCCATTCGGGAAAACACGAAGGCCATATATATAGAAACGCCTACGAATCCGATGATGAATGTTTCAGATATATCTTACATTGCCGGAATAGCGAAGAAACATCATTTATTGTTGATTGTG
Organism: Bariatricus sp. HCP28S3_F11; assembly: GCF_052065395.1. Taxonomy (NCBI): domain Bacteria; kingdom Bacillati; phylum Bacillota; class Clostridia; order Lachnospirales; family Lachnospiraceae; genus Bariatricus; species Bariatricus sp. HCP28S3_F11. The sequence continues at coordinate 99,236 of NZ_JBQHUC010000006.1, forward strand.
GATAACACATTCTTGTCACCATATTTTCAAAACCCATTGGAACTTGGAGCTGATATTGTAATACACAGCGGGACAAAGTTTCTGGGAGGACATAATGATACACTTGCAGGATTTGTTATAACGAACAACGAAGAAATACAGGAGAGACTTCGTTTTATTATAAAGACTACAGGGGCAGGGCTTTCGCCTTTTGATAGCTGGTTGCTTCTGAGAGAAATTAAAACACTTGGAATACGTATGGAGAAATCACAGGAAAATGCAATTCAAATAGCTGCTTGGCTGAAGAAACAAAGTTGTGTGAAAAACGTGTATTATCCCGGTCTGCCGGAACATCCCGGCTATGAGATTATGAAGAAGCAGGCAAGAGGATTTCAGAGGATAAATGTTGCAGCTCCAAGAAAAATAATCACGGAATGCCTTGAACGGATTCGGGGAATATTGTGAAGATAAGTAACATTAAAAGAGAGAGGGAAAGTGTTAAATTGAGAAAAGAAATCCTGAAAAATGCATTTATAAAGTCCATACCAATCATGTTCAGTTATCTGCTTGTCAGTATGGCGTATGGAATCATGATGGAAGAGGCAGGATTTAAATGGTATTACTCATTGTTCATCAGTATGACGGTGTATACAGGGGCGTTTCAGTTCCTTCTGATTACTTTTTTGAGCAGTGGCGCTTCTATTCTTACCATCGCATTGATGGCTTTTTTGATGAATAGCCGGCAAGTATTCTATAGTCTGACATTTGTGGATGAATTCAGAGGAATGGGGAAGAAAATGTTGTATATGATCCACACCATGACAGACGAGACTTATGCGGTTAACCTAACTCTTGACTCAAAAGGGAAAGAAAAAGAAGATACCATGTTTCTGATTGTATTGCTCTCCCGATGTTACTGGATGATTGGCGCTGTTACGGGGGGAATCCTGGGGCAGGTGATTCCGTTTGATCTGAAAGGGATTGATTTTTGCATGACGGCCTTATTTATTATCATCTTTATAGACCAGTGGGAGAAGGCGGATAACCATCTGCCTGCTCTGGCGGGTCTGGCAGTGGCATTGATTTGTCTGATTACAATCGGAGAGAGGAATTTTATACTTCCCTCATTACTTATTATATCGGGCATGCTACTGGTTGTACGTAAACGGAGGAGTGGAGAGTGAATAAAAATGAGATTATTCTTGCAATTCTGGTATCTGCCGTTATAACATTCTCACTTCGCGCTCTGCCGTTCGTGGCTTTCCGCGATGGAAGAAAGATGCCGGAAGAACTGGTCTATCTTGGAAAAATCCTGCCTTCTGCAATTATGGCGGTATTGATTGTGTATTGTCTGAAAAGTGCAGTGACAGACTGGAGAGGGACCGGAGTACCGGAACTGATTGCGGCAGTGGTGACGGTGATTAGCTACAAGTGGAAACATAATACATTATTTTCAATCGTATCAGGGACGGTATGTAACATGTTGTTGTGTTCGATGTAGAGAATCGTAGGAGGATTAAAATGCTGCATATTTGTCGCAAATCTGTAAAATTATATTTGAGGGGACAAGCCAATGATAAATCAATTTTCAAGGACACAGTTACTGTTGGGAGAAGAAGCAATGAAACGACTTGCGGGGGCGAAAGTGGCAGTATTCGGAATCGGAGGTGTGGGAGGATATGTGTGCGAAGCGCTGGTAAGGAGTGGCGTGGGAGCTTTTGACCTGATCGATGATGATAAAATCTGTCTGACGAACCTGAATCGTCAGAACATCGCCACAAGAAAAACAGTAGGAAAATATAAAGCAGATATAATGAAAGACCGGATTCTGGAAATAAATTGGGCCTTCTCAAAATCGGTCAATCGTATATAATAGTAATTAACCGGACCGGTCAATAATCGGAGAAGCCAAGGAGGAACGCCATGAACGAGAAATTCTTTTCCCTTCCGATAGAAAAGCAGGAAGCGATCATCAACGCCGGCTATCGGGTGTTTTCGGAAAATTCTTATAAGAAAAGTCCAATGAGCGAGATTGCGGATGCAGCCGGAATCAGCAAGTCTTTATTATTCTATTATTTTCATAATAAAAAAGAGCTGTATTTGTTCCTGTGGGAGAATTGTGCGCAGCTCACGATTGAAGAACTGACGAAAAGTGGATGTTATGAGCAGAAGGATCTGTTTGAAGCTATGTACAAAGGAACGCAGGCGAAAGTACGTATCATGCGGAGGTATCCGGAAATTGGGAAATTTACGCTCAAGGTGTATTACGAGAAGGACCCGGAGGTCAGGGCGGATATCCAGAAAAGCATCGCAAAATATGCCGATTTTAAACAGAATGTCAAACAACTGAACTTTGACTCCAGTCAGTTTGTCCCCGGCATAGACATCGAAATGATGTATAACGATATGTACTGGGCTTCGGAAGGATATATCTGGGAAAAGATTCAGGATGAGAAGTACGATGTGGACATGATGGAGCGGGATTTCCTGAAAATGGTGGATTTCTGGAAATCTATTTATTTACGAAAAGAGGGGGAACACGATGAAGGCAATTGAAACAACGGATCTGACCAAATATTATGGTAAAGCAAGAGGGATTATTAAGTTGAATCTGTCGGTAGAAGAAGGAGAGTTTTTCGGATTTATCGGACCGAACGGGGCGGGGAAGTCTACCACGATCCGAACGCTTCTGGGACTGATCCATCCGACTTCGGGGCAGGCTAAAATACTGGGAATGGATATAGGGAAGGATAGAAATCAGATTCTGTCTGAAGTGGGATACTTGCCTTCGGAAGCAGTATTTTATCAGGGGATGAAGGTCAAAGATATTTTGAAGTTGTCTGCGGATCTGAGGAAGACAGACTGTGCGAAAGCATCGGCAGAATTATGTGACCGGCTGCAGCTTGATACGAGCCGGAAAGTGGAAGAGCTGTCTTTCGGGAACAGGAAAAAAGTTGCGATCGTTGCGGCGCTGCAGCATAATCCGAAGTTATTGATTCTCGATGAACCGACCAGTGGTCTGGATCCGCTCATGCAGAGGGAATTCTTCTCTGTCTTGAGAGAGAAAAATGAACAGGGTACAACCATTTTCCTGTCCAGCCATGTGCTGTCAGAGATTCAGAGAAATTGTACGAGAGCGGCAATTATTCGGGAAGGACGTATGATTGCCTGCGACAGTGTGGAAGCATTGTCCCGCACCAATGCAAAACGCATCACGATTCATGGAGCAATCTCACTTCAGGGATTGGATGGTGTACGTGATCTTCAGGAAACAGACGGCGTATCTAGTTTTCTTTATAGTGGAGATATCAAACGACTTCTCCAGATACTTGCAGGCAGTGATATCACGGATCTTTCGGTCGCAGAGCCGGATCTGGAAGAAATATTTATGCATTACTATGAGGATGGAGGGGAGCAGTAATGACGTTAACAAAGTATGAATTAAAACAAGGCTGGAAAGCACTTGCGATATGGACGGTGTCGATCGGTTTTTTTATTGTAATCTGTGTGCTGCTGTATCCTGAAATGAAAGGTGAAATGGAAGGTGTCAGCGACATATTCGCTTCCATGGGAGCATTTACAGCAGCTTTTGGCATGGATCGTTTGAATTTTGGTACTCTGATCGGATTCTATTCTGTTGAGTGTGGAAATATTCTGGGATTAGGCGGAGCATTTTTTGCCTCTTTTGTTGCAGTCGGGGTTCTGGCAAAGGAAGAAAAAGAAAGAACCGCAGAATTTCTGCTTACACATCCGGTCAGCAGAAGCCGGGTTGTCAGTGAAAAGCTGATTTCTGTTCTTATTCAGATCGTGATTCTGAATGCGATCATCTTTGCGCTGTCGGTTGCTTCCATTAAAGGAATCGGAGAAGAGATCATGTGGAAAGAAATTTCGCTGATCCATCTTGCATTTTTCCTGGTGCAGCTGGAACTGGCAGGTATATGCTTTGGAATTTCAGCATTTATCAGAAAAAGCGGAATCGGAATCGGACTGGGAATTGCGACTGTGATGTATTTCCTGAACATTGTGGCTAATATTTCCGAAAGCGCAGAATTCTTAAAATATATCACACCATTTGGCTATGCCGAGAGCGCGGACATTGTGGAAAATGGCTGTCTGGATGGGAAAATGATTTTGATCGGGATGGCTGTGGCTGTCATTTGTGTTGTTCTGGGATATTGGAAATATTGCAGGAAGGATATTCAATAGACACAATTTGTGCTATGATAATGGAAGAAATATATTTTGGAGGTTATCATGAAAAAACAAGGTGTGTTCAAAGAGATGGCTATCCTTACAGGTGCGGTTGCGATCATCGCAGCAGCAGTATTTTTCTTCCTGATTCCGAGCCATACAGCGGTCAGCAGTATTTCAGGTCTGGCTATCGTGTTATCGAATTTTATCCCGCTTTCGATTTCAGCGATCACCATGATCCTGAATGTAGGATTGCTGATCATCGGATTTATCCTGTGCGGGCCGGAATTCGGATATAAGACCGTGTATACATCCATCATGCTTCCGGTATTTATGGGGATTCTGGAAGCGCTTCTGCCAAATAATCAGTCGCTGACCGGAGATCAGGCACTTGATGTACTCGCCTATATCCTGCTGGTGAGTGTGGGACTCAGTATTTTGTTTAACCGCAATGCGTCATCAGGAGGACTGGACATTGTTGCGAAAATCATGAACAAATTCCTGCATATGGAGTTGGGGAAGGCGATGTCCCTTGCCGGGATGTGTGTGGCACTTTCTGCTGCATTTGTTTATGACTCAAAGACGGTTGTACTGAGTGTGATCGGTACGTATTTTAACGGGATCGTGGTGGATTACTTTATTTTCGGGCAGAACGAAAAGAAAAGAGTGTGCATTGTATCCCAGAAGGAAGAATTGGTGCGGGATTTTATTCTGAACGATCTGCACAGCGGTGCAACGATCTATGAAGCGATTGGGGCGTATACGCTTGAAAAGCGCCGGGAGATCATTGCAATTGTAGACAAACATGAATATCAGAAGCTGATGAGATTCATGAATGAAAAGGATCCGGATGCATTTATGACGGTGTATTCGGTACATGACATGAGATATAAACCGAAAGTGTATTGAGAAATCAAAGCCAGTGATTTGTGTGAATCCACATTTCACCGGCTTTTGTTTTTTAATCCAAAATCTATTTTCTTTTCAAAATTATATTGCACATATGAAATAAATATGATATCATTTTGATATCAAAATAAAGGAGGGGGAACTCATGAAGGAAATCACATTAAACAATAGGAAGAACGGAATGCCGGTACTGCTTCTGACCATTGCTCTGTATGTACTCGCAACGTTAGGACTGATCTTTGGAATCGAATACGAATACTGGATCCTTGTGGTCCTTTGCAGTATCTGGCTGGCACTTGGCTGGATTTTGTTTTTAGGTCTTAAGACACTGAAACCACAGGAAGCGCTTGTGCTTACTCTTTTCGGAAATTATGTCGGTACGCTGAAAGAGCCTGGTTTCTATTTTGTGAATCCGTTCTGTGTAGGTGTGAATCCGGCTGCGAAGACAAAGCTGAACCAGAGCGGAGACGTGGACAGCCAGTCCAAGAGGTCTGTAATTTTCACACAGCCACAGGCGGGACAGGCTGTGGAGACGGTGAATAAGAAGATCTCTCTGAAGGTTATGACACTGAATAACAACCGTCAGAAGATCAATGACTGCCTCGGCAACCCGGTGGAGATCGGAATTGCCGTTACATGGCGGGTGGTGGACACGGCAAAAGCAGTTTTTAATGTAGACAACTATAAGGAATACCTTTCTCTGCAGTGCGATAGTGCGCTCCGTAATATTGTGCGGCTGTATCCTTACGATGTATCTCCGAATGTAGATACCACAGGAGACGGTGTCGCGGATGAAGGAAGTCTTTACTAATATGGCAGAAACGAAAAAACAGATACCGCTTCGGGTATCACCAAAACTGTACGATGCCCTCGCAGCCTGGGCTGAAGATGATTTCCGTTCACTGAACGGGCAGATTGAATTTTTACTGACTGAATGTGTGAAGCAGCATCGAAAGGATGGCAAATATATTTCGAAGGAATTGCATGTGCGTCCACAGATCGATCTTCCGGAGAAAGAAGAATAATACATAAAAAGGCGGTGATGAGCCGTCTTTTTATGTTATGTGCAGGAGTTGTCGCCCGGAGTGGTCCGGCCGAAATAGATGAACATGCAGCGATTGAATTTGGAATCGGGGAAAACGAAGAAGCAGGCTTTACATTTCAGGCGGGTTGTGATAAGGTATGTTCGTCAGGTTCAGACAGCATTAGCTGTCTGATTAAAAGGGAAACAGGTGGAAGTCCTGTACGAACTCGTCACTGTAAACGGGGAGTGCAAGGCCAGGAATGTCACTGAGCAATTGGGAAGGCGGCCTTGGATCTGGATCCGTAAGTCAGGAGACCTGCCTGCAAAAAACGGAGTGGGAAGAACCCACAGGCCACGAGTAACTGGTCGCAACCGATAAGAGTCATATTCCACATTCTCATCATCAGGCACCGGTGAAAGACTGGCTGTTTTGGAGAGAGTGCTGTTTGCGTATGTTATTATGAAGTGTGCCTTTTACCGGCGATATGGGAAAGGCACCTCTTTTTTGTTGTACGCATTATCGGGAGAACGACAAAATAAGAAGGAGGAGATTCAGAATGAAGAAAAGATTACTCACAATTCTACTGGCCGTTTCCGTAATCAGCACATTAACAATAGCAGGATGTTCTGGTGGAAATGGGGAAGAAAAAGAGGAGACCAAAGAAACAGAAGATGATCAGAAAGCAGCGAATGAGGTGGCAGATTTGATAGACGCAATCTATGTTCAGGAAAGAAACGATCAGACGGATGAAGCGTGTAAGGCTGCAAAAGAAGCATGGGATGAACTGACGGATGAGCAGAAGGAACTGGTAGAAGGAGAAAATGCGGACCCGGATTATTTTGGAAAAGATACCGGAGACGCATCCGCCGACGATTCAAGGAACCAGGATGGAATCGGAGAAAATGAACTTCTGGCAGTCAGCTTCGGAACATCTTACAATGACAGCCGCGTGGAAGATATTAAAGGAATAGAAGATGCCCTGCAGGAGGCATATCCTGACTGGTCCGTAAGAAGAGCATTTACATCGCAGATTATCATCAATCACATACAGGCGAGAGACGGAGAATGTATTGACAATATGGATCAGGCTCTGGAGCGTGCAGTGAAAAATAATGTGAAGAATCTGATCGTACAGCCGACCCACTTGATGCATGGAGCAGAATATGATGAACTGGTCAAAGCAGTGGAGCGTTACCAGGACAAATTTGAATCCGTAAAGTTTTCGGAACCGCTTCTGGGTGAAGTGGGAAGCGATGCTTCGGCAATCAATTCAGATAAAGAAGCTGTTGCAAAGGCAGTGACGGCACAGGCTGTTGAAACAGCAGGATATGACAGCCTCGATGCAGCGAAGGAAGATGGTACGGCATTTGTATTTATGGGACATGGCACCTCCCATACGGCAAAAGTTTCCTACAGCCAGATGCAGACACAGATGCAGGTACTCGGCTACGACAATGTATTTATCGGGACCGTCGAAGGGGAACCGGAAGAAACTTCCTGCGAGGCAATTATTGAAGCAGTAAAAAATGCGGGATATAAAAAGGTCATTCTCCGGCCGTTGATGGTTGTGGCGGGGGATCACGCAAATAATGATATGGCCGGAGAGGATGAAGATTCATGGAAGAGTCTGTTTGAGAATTCCGGATTTTTTGAACAAGTGGATGTGCAGATTGCAGGACTTGGTGGAATCGAGGCTATTCAGCAGATTTATGTTGATCACACTGCGGCAGTCATTGATAAATAATGGGAGGATCAGAAGTATGAAGAAGAAAATAGCAGCCATGCTTGGAATGGCAATACTGGCATCCGCGTTGATGCTCGGATGTGGAAAGAAAGAAGAAGCTGCAAAGACAGATACCGAGACACTTACGGAAGATACAGCTCAGAGTGAAGAAGCCGGGGAGGCTGAACTGGAAGACGGAATTTACAGTGCAGAATTCCAAACTGACAGCAGCATGTTTCATGTAAATGAAGCCTGTGACGGAAAAGGAACTCTGACGGTTAAGGATGGTCAGATGACGATTCACATTTCACTTACATCGAAAAATATTGTCAATCTCTATCCGGGACTTGCAGAGGATGCCGTGAAAGAAGGAGCGGAGCTTCTGATTCCTACCGAAGATACAGTTACCTATAGTGATGGAACGACGGAAGAAGTGAATGGATTTGATGTTCCGGTTCCGGCGTTGGATGAAGAATTTGACCTTGCGCTGATTGGAACGAAAGGAAAATGGTATGATCATAAAGTCAGCGTATCGAATCCGGTTCGGGAAGAATAAAATGTCAGGGTGCTGTTAAGTTACAGCGAAATCGTTGGTGGAACGGAGATCGAACCTGGAAGAAACAAATAATGTGAATAACCGGACGGTACAATTGGCAGGATGAACAAAATTGTAACGTCTGGTTTTTTATTATAAGGGAAAATAATTGATGATTGACAATATTGTTTTCAAAAAAGTGATATACTGGATAAAATAGGTTAATGGAGGGAGAAGAGATGAGAATATATGATACAGGAAGTGTTCGGATGCAATGTATTTCCCGGAGATTCGGCTCCTGAAAAAGAGATCTTATCCGTGATAGCAAAGGATTCGCCATGCAATTTATCGGCATTTCGAATGTGTGCCCACAACGGAACACATGTGGATGCTCCATATCATTTTTTCCAGAAAGGAAGAACAATCGACCAGGTAAAACTGGAAAAATTTATCGGAAATGCCTATGTAACAGAACACACTTCTGGGAGCGGAAATTGTGTTGCTGGAAGGAATCTGTCTGGATAGGGTTCCCGAAGGATGCTATTTCCTGAATGCGACACCGATCAATCTGGGAGACGGAGATGGGGCACCTTGCCGGGCGATACTGGTGGAATTGGACTGAGTTATTTTGAAAGAAGATAAGACTCCTGCCACGCGGTAAGTACGTCGAGGTGTATTTGAAAGTTACTTTATAAAAAGAATACGAAATTTACCCATTTTTGGATTTGTGTGTTATAATAATATAAGATTCTAAATATTACAAACAGTGAACAATTAGTATTTTTTATGGAGAGGTATAAAATGGCAAGAAAACAAACTACCAAAACTGCAGTAAAGAAAAGTACACCGGCAAAAAGGACTGCCAAAAAGGCAACGGTTGAAGCTTCTTTGACAACGGAGCCGGGAGAAGAAATCGTGAAAGAAGAGATTGCTAAGGAAACTGAGAAACCGGAAGGGGCAGATGCAGTAAAGGCGGAAGCACCTGAAGAAAAGAAAACTACGAAGAGGGCAGCAGCAAAGAAAACGACTGCGATAAAGAAAACAACGACAAGAAAAACTACCAGAAAAAAAGCAGAACCTGCAGAAAAAGAGGCGGAAGAAGTGAAAGCTGAAGAGCCAAAGGCAGAGGAAGTAAAAGAAGAGAAAACGGAAGAAGTTAAGGCGGAAGCGGTAGTAGAAGTAAAAGAAGAACCGGTAGTAGAAGAAGCACCGGTGGAAGAAACCAAAGAAGAACCGGCAGCAGAAGAAGCACCGGTGGAAGAAACCAAAGAAGAACCGGTAGCAGAAGAAGCACCGGTGGAAGAAACCAAAGAAGAACCGGCAGCAGAAGAAGCACCGGCAGAGGAAACCAAAGAGGAACCGGCAACAGAAGAAGCACCGGCAGAGGAAACCAAAGAAGCACCGGCAGAAGAGGTAAAAGAAGAACCGAAACAGGAGGTATATATGAGTCCAAGAAGAAGTATCGCATTTATCGGTTCAGAATGCTATCCATTCGTGAAGACCGGAGGTTTGGGTGATGTTATGTACGCGCTCCCGAAGGCATTAGTTAAACAGAATTGTGATGTGAAGGTAATTATCCCACTTTACAAATGTATACCGCAGAAATATCAGGAGAAGATGGTATACAAAGGATCCTTCCAGATGAATCTGTGTGCAGACGGCAGATCCTATTATGTAGGTATTATGGAATATGTATGGGATGGAGTTGTGTATGATTTTATTGATAATGAAGAATTTTTCAGCAGTGGAAATCCATATACGAATCTGATTGATGATATTCCGAAATACTGCTATTTCGCCAAGGCAGCACTTGCAGCACTGAATTATCTGAACTGGGTTCCGGATATCATTCATTGTCACGACTGGCAGGCAGCTCTGGTTCCGGTATATCTTAGAACTTTATTCGAAAATACAAAGCTGACTACTGCAAAGACGATCTTAACGATCCATAATCTGCGTTTCCAGGGTATTTACAATATTCCGACGATCCGCTACTGGTCAGGACTTCCGGATTACGTATTTAACAAAGATGCACTGAAAGTAAACTACAACGATGCGAATATGTTAAAAGGAGGACTGGCTTACGCTAATATTATTACAACTGTCAGCAATACATACGCCGGTGAGATTCAGACAGCATACTACGGAGAGAAACTGGATGCGCATCTGAGACATCACTGGAGAAAATTGAGAGGTATCGTCAACGGTATCGATTATGATATCTGGAACACCAGCACAGATTCCAGATTGTATGCAAACTATGACATCACGAATGTATTAGAGAAGAAGAGGGAAAACAAGCGGAAACTGCAGGAAGAGCTGGGACTTGTTCAGGATGACCATAAGTTTGTCATTGGTCTGATTTCGAGATTGACCGATCAGAAGGGACTGGATCTTGTCAATACCATTCTTCGTCAGGTTATGGATGAACATACCCAGTTCGTTGTACTTGGTACCGGAGATGATGTATATGAGAATTCTTTCCGTTATTATGAGAATGCATATAAGGGAAATGTATGCTCCAACATCATGTATGATGAAACAAGAGCTCACAGAATTTATGCGGGTGCAGATGCTTTACTGGTACCTTCGCAGTTTGAACCTTGCGGACTTACCCAGTTAATTGCTATGCATTATGGTACAATTCCAATTGTTCGTGAGACCGGTGGACTGAAGGACACTGTTGAACCATATAACATGTTTACGAATACAGGAAACGGATTTACATTCGACCGTTATGATGCAGGCTTGTTATTGGATGCTATTAACAGAGCAAAGACATTATTCTTTACAAATCGCTGGTGCTGGGATGAGATGGTTCAGAGAGATATGGACAAGAACTTTTCATGGGAGAATTCAGCAAAACAGTATAAGGAGCTGTATCTGGAATTGACAAGATAGTATTGTGATTTCTGATAAAAAATAATGGGATACCGGTGGTATCCCATTATTTTTAGCTGACAATATTGACAAGGAATATTGCACCGCCCAAGATGGTAAGTACAATTCCGGTGGAACGATTGAGTGTTGCTGCACTTGCCTTGTTTGCAAATTTGGCAGCAATGCGTGCCCATAACAGTGTTGAGAGAATACAGAGGATCAGAGGGAGCATTTCCGGCATACCGCCGATCATAAAGTGACTTCCCGCTCCGGTTAATGCTGTAAAGGTCATAATAAATACGCTGGTACCAACAGCGGTTTTTAGTTCGTAACCCAGAACACTGGTCAGGATCAGAAGCATCATCATTCCGCCGCCGGCGCCGATGAAACCGCAGATAAAGCCTACGATCATACCACTTAATACCGATTGAACAAATCGTTTTTTCGGACTGACAGATGCCATTTTTTCTTTGGTTGTCATAACCGGCTTCACGATAAATTTGATGCCGACCAGAAGTGTCATACATGTGGAAAAGCTTCCCATGGTTGAATTTGGAACTTTACTTGCCACAAAGCTTCCAACGAACGTGAAGATCAGGACGGTGATCATCATGACAAGACCGTTTTTGATATCCAGATTCTTATTTTTGCCGTAAGTATAAGCACTGACAGCACTGGCAAGGACGTCACTTGCCAGTGCGATTCCAACTGCATCATATGCAGGCATGCCCAGAAATGTAATCAGCATGGGACTTATGACAGCGGCTGCACTCATTCCGGCAAATCCGGTTCCCAGTCCTGCGCCCATTCCTGCAATAAAACAAATGACAATTTTGTAGAGTATTTCCATCGTTAGTGTACCTCCTTGATCCCGAAACGGGCATATTGTCCCTCCTGGATAGTTTAAATTAGAACTATTATATCGCCTGAAAGAGGAATGTCAATTAAATTTCTATAAAACTGACACACTTCCCTGCATTCTGTCTCTATCCGGATGTAGGAAAATAAATTACAATAGTATCATAGGAGTGAGCGTATATGATTCGAATGGAAATAGCATTGTTTCTGGTCCTGACATTCGTGGCGTTTGTCTATTTCTCGGCAGGGCAGAAACACTCGAGGCTACATCAAACATTTTCGATTCTTCTGATTGCGGTACTGGTTCATCTTGTATTTGATGCGGTAACCGTTTATACAGTGAATCATCTGGACACAGTGCCGAGAATTCTGAATGATATTTTTCATCGCTTTTTTATCGGAACGATGGTATTTGTTGTCTATCTTTTCTACCAGTATATTGCGGTCTTGGTGGAAGAGGAGACTGGAAAACCTCGGCGGTTTGATCTGGTGGCAAAGATTTATCTGGCTGCTGTTTTGCCACTGGAACCAGATTGACGGAAAGAAGAAAAAGGCGATTGGTGCAGCTCTTGTGATCGAAGTATGTGTATCCTTGCTGCAGGCGGTGAATCCGACCTGGCTTATCAGCGGAATGGGTATGACTCTGATGACGATGGCTTTCTATCTGACGCTTGAGAATCCGGACATTCTGCGTGCAGAACTGACGGAACAGAAGATGTCCATGCTTTATTTGAAAAGTCAGGTGAATCCCCATTTCCTCTATAATACACTGGACACGATCCGGATTCAGGCCCAGTTAAATGATGATAAGAAAGTAGCAGATCTTCTGATGCGGCTGGTGGATGACGAAATTATGATACGAGAAGGATTTAAACGTCTGTTTGACTGGGAAGGGCATGACTGTGAAGTTGTTGGCGAAGCAGCCGATGGAATGGAGGCACTGGCGCGGATCGATACACTTTGTCCGGACATTGTGATCATGGATATCAATATTCCGATTATGAACGGACTAAAGGTGATTCAGCTCAGCAGAATCAAACATCCGGGCATTGCTTTTGTTATTGTGTCCGGATATGATGATTTCTCGTATTGTCAGCAGGCGCTTCGTCTGCAGATCACGGATTATATTCTGAAACCGGTTGATTACGAAGAATTTGGAATTTGTATTGATAATCTGAAGATATTGTTGTATGAAAAGCGGGTGTCGGAGGAAGGAAAGGCAGGAGTGAAGAACGAGCGTGTGATTACCGGGATCACCAGATATATGCAGGAACATCTGGCCGAAGAAGTGAGTCTTTCCGTACTGTCGGAAGAATTTCATCTGAATCCGCAGTATATCAGCCAGTTATTTAAAAACGAGATCGGAGTAGGCTTCCTCTCTTATCTGACAAACATCCGTATGGAGAAAGCGAAGAAACTCCTTGTGACTACGCAGCTTTCCATGGTGGAGATTGCAGAACAGACCGGATATGGAGATTATCGGGTATTTACCAAGGTATTTAAAAAGACAGAAGGAATCACACCGTCCCAGTATCGGCGGGAATTCCTGGAGGAACGGTAGAATTGAGGCAATATAATAGGAAAGTTCTGGACTTTATACAATGATTCTGATAGAATAGCTACAGATTTATGAGTAGAACGGCATCGGCAGGCAGGATGTAGGATTCCTTGTTCACCGGTGCTGTGTTATGTTATGAGGGGGACATTTTTCATGTATGAAATAATGAGTGCCGATGAGGCAATTCGACTGATCCGGGACGGAGATTGTATTTGTGTAAATTCGTTTGTGGGAATTGAAAATCCTGTAGCACTTCATGAGGCACTCTTTGACAGGTACCAGAGGATGCAGTCACCCAGACATCTGACGATTGTTTCCAGTGCCGGTTTCGGTGTGTGGGATGAAAACCGTAATGCGGAAGGGTATATTCGGGAAGGTGCTGTAGACCGACTGATCTGTGGGCATTTTGGCGCTATGATGAGTACGAAGAAGCTTGTGTTGGAGGATCGGTTTGAGGCATACAATCTGCCGCTGGGCTGCATTTCTCACGCAATCCGTGCACAGGCGGGCGGACTGCCGGGAGCACTTTCCAAGGTGGGGCTGGATATTTTCGTGGATCCGAGAATGGAAGGGCCTGGAATCAATCGGATTTCGATTGATGATTCTCTGGTCAAACATGTCGAAGTGGATGGGGAGGAATTTCTCTATTATAAGCTGCCGAAACTTACAGTTGCGCTGATCAAGGGAACGGCAGCAGACCGTAAAGGAAATATTTCTTTTGATGATATGTTTATGTCCGGTGACGCATTGTCCATCTGTCAGGCGGTCAAGGCGAATCATGGGAAGGTGATCGTGCAGGTTGACCGCCTTGTAAATACACCGTCTCGTCCTCGAAATGCGATCATTCCGGGATGTCTTGTGGATGCTATTGTTGTGGCAGAACCGGAAGAACGGAATGAAGCATATACTGCACTGACCGGAAGCTTTGAAATCCCGTATGAGGATTGGAGTATGTGGAATGAGAAGATCGATACGGTTTCCTCGAAAACATCTAAGAATAATACCGTTGGAAATATCATCGGACGGAGGGCTGCAATGGAACTGCGTCTGGATGATATTGTGAATATCGGGATCGGTATTCCGGAAATGGTTTCCAGACATGCAAGAAAGAACGGTATGCTGGATATGGTGACGCTTACTGTTGAGTCCGGAGGAATCGGTGGATTCCCGGTATCCGGAGAGGCGTTCGGAGCCATGATCGGTGCGGCGTCGGTTTATGATATGGCCAACCAGTTTGACCTTTATGATAATGGCGGGCTGGATGTTTGCTTCATGGGAGCATTGGAAGTGGACGGACAGGGAAATGTCAACGCACACCGTGGCCCGGGGGCCTTTGCGGGAATCGGAGGATTTGCCAATATTACAGCTAAAACACCGACAGTTGTGTTCTGCCTGACGTTTAATACCAAGGGGCTCGAGGTTTCCCAGAAGAAAGGGGTCGTTACAATTGAAAAGGAAGGTACGATCCCGAAGTTTGTAGAGGAAGTAAAAAGCATTAGTTTCTCAGCTAAGCGGGCCATTGCCAACGGTCAGAAGGTACTGTATGTCACAGAACGGTGTGTATTCCGTCTGACACCAAAAGGTCTGAAGCTGATTGAAGTATATCCTGGAGTGGATGCCGAGAAAGATATCCTTTCACATCTGCCGTTTGAGGTGGAATTATAATGCGGTTTTCGAAGAGGTACGTCGAGGCGTACTTGAACAATGCCCGTGGATTTCTCCGTATGTGTGCGCCTGAAATCCACGGGCATTATTATTATTCATCCTATCAGTACTTTTTTACCTTGAAAAGTAAAGCCATAACAACGGATGTGATCCTCCATGATGCCGCGGGAGAGCAACTGCGCTGCATACTGCTTTTCCTGAATCTGACGCAGCGCGTCATTTACGGTATCTTTGAGAGAAGCCTCGTCTTCGGGATCGTGTACCTTAAACTCCAGTATAATGGGGTAGAAACGTTCCGGTTCCGATCCGGAAGGACCTCGTCCCGTGTCAAAATAGCTGAATGTGCTCAGTGCAATGCGGTTCATGTAAGCGTTCATTGCTTTTGTGTCGCCTAATAATAAAGCTTTGATAAAATCGTTATAATCCGATTCAGATCTTCTAAACCAGCCGCGTACCATGCTGTTAAACATACGCTCTACTGAAGCAGTCCTTCAAATTTATCTTTTATACTTCGAGTGCCTTCCTGGAGAAGTTATGGCGGATTACAAGTAAAATTACAAATCAGATATGAATGTTATGAAAAATATATAGAAAAGTGTTTATACATTTTAGGATTGAATTCTGTACGGTAAAGCAGTCATGATTTATAGATAAGATAAATAAATAGATAAAATCTATCATTATTTTGAATTTGATACTGCTATGTATATTTATTATAATTTATAAATAAACGTAACTGTTCGGAGCCAACCTCGAAAACACTTCGTGTTTCCTCAGTGTGGCGTATCCGCCAAATAGATTTGTACAAAAAAGTGCTTACGAATGCAAGCATTCAACGCCCTTTTTTGACAAATCTGCTTTGCTCTGAACAGTTACAAATAAATACAAACTTGGGAGGAAATAAAGTATGAAACACAAAACATTGTCACGCATTCTTGCAGTCGTTATGTGTGCGACGCTTGTTCTGGCTGGCTGCGGCAAAAAGGAAAGCAGTACAGATAACAAGACAGATGCATCCGATGCAGCGACCACAGAACCGATTGAACTCAACGTAGCGATTGCGGCAAATCCGCCGTCACTGGATCCGCCGACTGTCAATTCCAATACGGTTGGAGGAATTGGTGTACATATTTATGAATCATTATTCCAGATGAATGAAAACTATGAACCGGTTCCGGTGCTGGCTGAATCCTATGAAGTGAGCGATGACGGAATGGTTTATACCTTCAAGCTTCGTCAGGGTGTGAAGTTCCATAACGGCGAAGAAATGAAAGCAGATGATGTAGTAGCTTCTATGAATCGCTGGCTGGAGCTTTCTGCTAAAGCAAATACACTGATCGGTGGTTCTGTATTTGAGGAAGTAGACGATTATACCGTAAAGATGACAGCAAATCAGGCTTCTTCAGATATTATCATGATCCTTGCAAGTCCGATTCAGTTTGCAGCAATCTACCCGAAAGAGGTAGTGGAATCTGCCTCTGAAGAAGGCATTAAGGAATACATAGGAACCGGCCCGTACAAACTGGCTGAATGGAAGCAGGATCAGTATGTGAAGCTGGAACGCTATGAAGACTATCAGCCTTCACCAAATGCTTCTACCGGTCTTGCAGATGCGAAGGATGTCGTATCTGATGTGATCTATTTCCGTGTAGTAACAGATTCAGCAACCCGTATTGCAGGTGTAGAGAACGGTCAGTATGACATCGCAGAAGATGTTCCGCTTGAGAGATATAAGGAGCTTTCTGAGAAATCAGGACTGAAGCTGATCATCCAGAGCGGCGGTACACTGAACCTGTTCCTGAATACAACAGAAGGTATTATGGCAAATGAAAAAGTAAGACAGGCAGCACTTGCAGCTCTGAACTGTGATGACGTTCTTCTGGCAGCTTACGGAGATCCGAGTCTGTATGAAATCAATGCAGGATGGTGTAACCCAGATGACAAGCAGTGGGGAACCGATGCCGGTAAAGAATACTACAATCAGAATGATGTAGAAAAAGCAAAAGAACTTCTGGCTGAATCCGGATATAATAATGAGAAGATCGTTCTCGTAACGACTCCGGATTATGAAGAAATGTACAATGCAACACTGGTTGTACAGGAACAGCTGAAACAGGCGGGGTTCAATGCCGAAGTAGAAAGCTATGATTTCAGCACCTTTATGGAACATCGTTCTGATCCGAAGCAGTTCAGCATGTTTATTACAAGCAACAGCTATAATATGCTTCCGGTTCAGCTTTCTGTACTGGATAAAGGCTGGGCAGGATTAGACCGTCAGGAAGTAACAGACGGAATTACGAAGATTCGTTCTGCAGCATCCGATGAAGAAGCAGCTGCAGCATGGGCAGATCTCCAGACATTCCTGTATGAAGACGGTGCAGCAACTGTTCTCGGACATTTTACAAACGTTATTTTGACAAATGAGAAAGTGGACGGAGTCGGCTATGTAAGATTCCCGATTTACTGGACCGCAACAAAATAGTTTTATCTTGAACTTGAAAATATGCGATAGCAGGATGGCGGCGGTGCTTGTATGCAACCGCCGCTTCTTTGATTTTATTGGAAATTAGATTTTCCAGAACGATATCAAGAGAAAGGAGTTAATCTCTTATGTTAAAATACATTGGGAAACGTATCTTGTCCCTGATTCCGGTCATGTTCGTTGTATCTGTGGTTGTCTTTCTGGTAACATATCTGATTCCGGGAGGCCCGGCAACGGCGCTTCTGGGGCTGGAGGCAAGCTCGGATCAGATTGCGGCGTTGAATGCAGAACTTGGTTTTGACCGCCCGTTTCTGGTGCAGTATGCAGACTGGTTCATGAATGTACTTCATGGGGACTGGGGGAGATCGTATTTTCTTCAGCAGTCTGTACTTGAGGCCATTGCCGAATATTTTGGTCCCACGATCAGTCTTGCCATTCTGGCACAGATCATTGCTTTGATTCTTTCGGTTCCGCTCGGAATCATTGCGGCATATAAAAGAGGTACTGCGGTGGATGTGACAGCAGTAACGGCATCTCTTCTCGGAACCGCAATCCCGGGATTTCTGCTTAGTATGTTCCTTATGCTGTTTTTCGGTGTTTATCATCACTGGTTCCCGGTTTCCGGGTATGTTGGATTGGATCAGGGACTTTTGGAGCATCTGAGGTACCTGTTTGTTCCGGCATTGTCTCTTGGAATTGTACAGGCGGCCTATATTACACGAATGACCCGATCCTCTCTTCTGGAAGTACTGTATAAGAATTTTATCCGGACAGCCCGGGCAAAGGGACTGAAAGAAAAGAAAGTGCTTCTGACCTATGCGCTGAAAAATGCGGCGCCGGCGATTCTTACGGCTGTCGGACAGTCCTTCGGAAGTCTGGTAACTGGAACGATCGTAACGGAGACACTGTTTAATATTCCGGGAATCGGAATGCTGACAATGGGAGCAATCAACCGGAGGGACATTTTCCTGATCCAGGGTGTAGTTCTTTTTGTGACACTTGTTTATGTTTTGGTCAATCTGGTTGTGGATATATTGTATGGCTTCGTTGATCCCAGGCTTCAGCCGGGGCGCAAGTAGGAGGTGGAGATATGTATTTTACAAGAAAAAGTGCTTCGGATGCCAGTGTGGCGATTCTGAAGGAACAGCGCCAGCTCCGCAAAGAACGTCTTCTGGCAAGTCCGGGATTGATTATCGGATTCATCGGATTTGCGATCATTTTGTTGTTTGCGGTTCTGGTGCCGATTCTTAATAAAACAGATCCGAACGCCATGGTAGTGGCGGATCGTTTGCAGCCGCCCGGGAAAGGGCATCTTTTGGGAACCGATGAGTTGGGACGTGACCTGTTTATCCGCGTGATGTATGGTGCGAGAGTGTCCCTCTGGGTTGGAGGATGTGTAGCTGCATTTTCTTGCATTCTGGGAACCATCATCGGTCTTTATGCAAGCTATTTTAAAATATTGGATCAGATCTTGATGAGGATTTGTGATGGTTTGATTGCAATTCCCGGAATTCTGCTTGCAGTTGCGTTGATTTCCGCGTTTGGAACATCGAGCTGGAATGTAATCTGGGCGCTGACGATTGTGTATACGCCCAGTGTTGCAAGGACTGTCCGGGCAAGTGCGATGGTCATACGGGAACAGACCTATGTGGAAGCTGCACAAGTACAAGGGGCAAGCAGTTTCCGAATCTTGTGGAAACTGATTCTGCCGGGCGTTGTTTCCCCGTTGACGGTTCAGGCATCCTTTATTTTTGCACAGGCCATCATCTCGGAAGCATCTTTGAGTTTCCTGGGAGCTGGAATTCCGGCACCGGCTGCGAGCTGGGGCAATATGCTGCAGGCCAGTAAGCTGGTTCTTTCCAAAGCTCCGTGGACGATGATCGTACCGGGAGCCGCCGTGATACTTTGTGTACTGAGCCTGAACCTTCTGGGAGACGGTCTTCGGGATTTCCTTGATCCGAGAACAAAAGGAGGGGCAAAAAGGTAATGAATGAGAATACGAATAAAACAGCCAAGGAGCCGATCCTTGAGATTAAGAATCTTCGGGTATTATTCCCGGTTCATAAAAAATGGTATCCCGCGGTAGATGGCGTGAATCTGAGCATCCGTCCGGGAGAAATTACCGGTGTGGTTGGCGAGTCCGGATCCGGGAAAAGTGTGATGTCCCAGTCTATTCTCAGACTGAGAGATCATGACACGGCAGTGCGTTATGAAGGAGAAATCGTTTTTGAAGGTCAGGATATTCTGAAGCTTCCGCTCTCGAAAATGAGAGACATTCGAGGTGACCGGATCTCTGTTATTTTCCAGGATCCACTGACCTCGTTAAGCCCGGTGCATACGGTTGGCAAACAGTTGAGTGAAGTGTTGATTCTTCACAGAAAGCTGTCAAAACAGGAAGCGAAAAAGCGTGCGGTCGAGATGTTGAAGATTACAGGGATACCAAATCCGGAGAACTGCTACAGACAGTATCCGTTTGAACTTTCCGGAGGGATGCAGCAAAGAGTTATGATTGCAATGGCACTGGCATGTGAGCCGAAGCTCCTGATTGCGGATGAACCGACCACTGCCCTGGATGTGACGATTCAGGAACAGATTCTGCAGTTGATCCGGGAATTAAACGATAAGCTGGGAATGTCAGTATTGTTTATTACACACGATATGGGAGCTGTATCACAGCTTTGCCACAGTGTAAGAGTTATGTATCTCGGGCAGGTCGTTGAAGAAGCATTGACAGAAGAATTATTTGAAAAGCCACTTCATCCGTATACGCAAGGACTGTTGGCATGTATTCCGCATCTGGGCGTGGAGAAAGGCAAGCATCTTCCGGTTGTCCCCGGAACGGTACCTCCACTTACAAAAATCCCGGAAGGATGCCATTTCTGTACCAGATGCAAGGATGCGGATGCCAGATGCCAAAAGGCACAGCCGCCGCTCTGTGAGGCAGAGCCGGGACATCTTGTAAAATGCTGGAAATATGCGGATGCAAAGAAGCAGGAACAGGAGGACTAGGTATGGGGACACATTTGCTGGAAGTAAAGAATTTGAAAAAGACATATCCGCTGCGGGGAACTTCGAATAAGCTGTTTGCACCGAAAGAGCATATGATTGCCGTCAATGATATGTCCTTCTATATTGAAGAAGGAGAAATCTATGGACTTGTGGGAGAATCAGGATGCGGAAAATCGACTACCGGACGTGCCATCGTAGGCCTTAACAAGATGGACAGTGGAGAAATTCTGTATAATGGGAAGGATCTCTGCAAGTTGAGTGATCGGGAGTTCAGACCACTTAGAAAGGATCTGCAGATGGTGTTTCAGGATACCTTGTCCGCACTCAATCCGAGAGGACGTATCGGGGATATTCTGGAAGAGACCTTGATCATTCACGGTATGGGCGATGCTGCGAAACGCAGGGAGACGGTGCTCGAAATCCTGCAGAAAGTGGGACTGTCGGAAGAACATTATTTTCGATATCCTCATGAACTTTCCGGCGGACAGGTACAGCGTCTGGGAATTGCAGGAGCCCTGATCATTCAGCCGAAGCTGATCGTGTGTGACGAGCCGGTCTCTGCACTGGACGTGTCTATTCAGGCCCAGATCCTGAATATGCTGATGGATCTGCAGAAAGAGCTTAGAATCAGTCTTTTGTTTATTTCACACGACATTGGTGTTGTGCGGTATATATCGGACCGAGTTGGAGTCATGTATCTGGGGTCCATGATGGAGGAAGCTGGAACGGAGGAATTATTCGAGAATCCTCTTCATCCATATACGAAAGCACTCTTTGCAGCGGCACCGGATCCGTATATACAGCGAAGAGAAGTGGCAGCGCTTCATGGCGAGCAGCCGGTGAGGACAGAGAAGTTTACCGGGTGCGCGTTCTGCACACGGTGTCCGTATGCGACAGAAAAATGCAGGCAGGAGGAACCGGAGCTTAGAGAGGTAAAGAGTGGGCATAAGGTGGCATGTCATCTGGCGGAATAGTCCATCTTAAAAGAATAAGAACAGGAGTGTGACGAAAGTTCCACTCCTGTTTTGGATATTGGAAAGTTATGAACTTTACAACTATGGGAAAGTCTGATTTAATAAATATGAAATGCAAACGAAAGAGGGACATTAGGTATGGAAATACAAGAACTTATGAATAAGATTCGTCTCCCGGAGGAAGCGCAAGAGACAGTAGTCAGATTTCTCCTGGAGGAGGAAATGTATAATGAAAAGAAAGATCTGTTTTACAAAGATACGAGAGCATTTCTGAGAGAATGGAAAGAAAGTGAGAATCATCTGCAGTGGCTTCTCTCTTTTTATTTGAAATTGGCATTGGAAGTATATGAAGAATATAAGAGACAGGGCATAGCAGAAAAAATATTTGTGGATACGTTTTATGATATTACGATCTGGTGTGAGGAATGCAAAAGAAAATACGGTGTCTACGGAATAAATGAAGCCGGATGGATTGCATTTTCTATTAAGATGAGGTTGTTCCGTCTGGGCAGAATCCAGTTTGAACCTATGACACTTCAGGAAGATATGACAGGAAAGAGCGAAAAGCTGGAAGTTGGTACGAAAGTGCTCAATGTACATATCCCGGCAGGTGAGAAACTGGATATTACAGAGTGCAGAAAATCGTTCCGGCAGGCTGAAGAATTCTTCGGAGAAAGCTATGAAGCATATGTTTGTGATTCCTGGCTTCTTGCACCGGCGCTTAAGGAGATACTGCCGGAAACAAGTAATATTATACAGTTCCAGAATCTGTTTGAAATTGTAAATATACATCATCGTTTTCCGCAGGCAGAACAGCGTATTTTTGCGGAGGTCAGGGAAGATAAAGAGAATTATCCGGAAGTCACCGTACTTCAGAAACGGGCAAAAGAATATATCCTTTCCGGAAAGGACATCGGAATCGGAGTCGGATTTTTCCGAAGAAAATCAAGGATGGAAATGGCAGAATGATAAATTAAGCATTGGAAAAAACAGATTGACCTGCTGTAAGAGAACGGTTATAATTAACTATATGTTAAAAAAATAACAAAGAGGAGGGCGATGAAATGAGCCGATTAGAAGGAAAAGTAGCTATCATTACTGGAGGAAATTCCGGAGTAGGTGCTGCGACAGCAAAACTTTTTGCAAAAGAAGGTGCAAAAGTTGTGATCAGTGCCCGCAGAGAAGCGCAGCTTAAGGATGTTGCTGATGCAATCCGCGAAGCAGGAGGAGAAGTCCTTCCGGTTGTAACAGACATTTCCAAAAAAGGAGATGCTGACAAGCTAGTAGCAAAAGCTGTTGAGGCATATGGAAAAGTAGATATCCTGATCAATAATGCAGGAGTTCTTGAAGAAGGCCTGAAGCCGATTGATCGATTCAAAGATGAAGATCTGGACCGGATCGTAGAGATCAATCAGAAAGGAACCATGTACTGCATGCGCGCCGCTACAGCAGAAATGTCAAAGACCGGTTACGGCTCTATCGTAAATGTGGCTTCTATTGCAGGTGTAATGGGATGCGGCGGAGCAGCTTACGTATCTTCCAAAGCAGCTGTGATTGGTGTGACACGCCATACAGCTCTCCGTTTTGCGGGAACCAATATCCGTTGTAATGCAGTGTGTCCGGGTACGATCGTGACACCTATGGTTGCAGGAACCGATCCGACAACTCTTGACCCGGATATGATGGGACAGATGGCAAAACACAGTGATCTTAGAGTTCAGCCGTGTATGCCGGATGATGTTGCAAATATTCTGTTGTTCCTTGCAAGCGATGAGTCACGCGCGATTACGGGTCAGGCAATCTGGACCGATTTCGGAGGAACATTATAATCAATCTCGGACAGAGAGGCGACGGGAAATCATGAACCCCGAATTAATCAGGAAAATGCAGGAGATATCTCCGGAAGAACAGAGCTATCTGGACGGAAATGCGACTGTCAACAAAGAACTTTATACCAGTGAAATTAAATTTGAAATTGATCGTAACCGTTTCCTGAAAGAGGGACGTCTGATTACGGTGCGCCTGCACAGCCGGTTTATCGATTTCCCGGCCCATCGGCATAATTACATTGAAATTATGTATGTGTGTCAGGGAACGATCACCCATTATCTGGTGTTCCGACTGGGAGAGAATCAGGCAATTGAGAACCTCATGGAAAATATGATCAGTTCCATGCTGAATGATGAGTAGAATGAAGACAGCATCAATCAATATTCCATGGGGATCGTTTTTCTGTATCTTCTGCGCCATGTTGATTGTCTGACACAGAGTTCCTCACAGAGCTATAAGGAGGTGGTTGTGCAGTCAACGTTATCTTACATCGATACCTGGTATAAGACGGCAACGCTGTCGAAAATCGCAGAAGATTTTCACCAGTCGCTCTCGGTGCTGAGTAAAATGATTAAACAGACCACAGGATTTACATTTCAGGAGCTGCTGCAGCGCAAGAGATTCCAGAAGGCAGTCATGCTGCTGGTAGAATCGGATCTTCCGATTGAAGAGATTGCGGTAGCTGTAGGATATGAGAACCAAAGCTATTTTTGCCGTAAGTTCAAAGAACGGTATGGAATGACGCCGAGAAAATACAGGTTGGAGCATAAGAACGATCGTACAATAAGAATTTAGCAAAAGATAAATAAACAGAATGGGTGACAGACACCGGTTCTGTTTATTTTTTTGCTTTGCATAATGGAAAATAAGGACAGTTTTTTGGTCAAAACAGAATCTAAAATATCAAAATGATTTTTGATATATTTACCTTAACAGGAAGGGAAAAAGAAAGGAGAAAATGAAATGACCATCCGGGACGGGAAAAAGTTATGGGATGTCCGGAGATTGTTTTCGGAAATTGTGGCAGGAATGAAAAAGTGTAAAGAGATCGGGAAAATTCCGGTAAGTATGTCCATTGATACATGGGCGGTCGATTATGTACTGTTGGATGAAAATGATCAGATCCTTGGAGACACATATGGCTATCGGGACGGTCGGACAACAGGAATGGATACGGAAGTATACAAGACCATTCCGGAGCCGGAATTATATCAGAAGACCGGAATCCAGAAACAGATCTTTAATACCGTTTACCAGCTTATGGCTGTGAAACAGAACACACTGGAACTTTTGGAAAAAGCAAAGACATTTTTGATGCTGCCGGATTATTTCCAGTTCTTATTGACCGGAAATAAATTGTCGGAGTATACGAACGGAACATCGACACAACTTGTGAATCCATTTTATAAACAATGGGATGAAGCTTTCATCCAAAGTCTTGGATATCCTTCTGAGATGTTCCTTCCATTGTCTATGCCGGGAAAGAAAAAAATCAATGTGCATGCATGCTATGCAATTTTTGAAAACGGTGAATTTGCAGACCGTGACAAACTGGAACCAAAGCATTTCCAGAAATGGGTTGATTTCGCAAAAGAGAGAGGAATGGGATTGGACTTTAACCCGACATTTTTCTCACATGATAAGGTGAAAGACGGTCTGACGCTGTCCAGTCCGGATGAAGAGACGAGAAGATTCTGGATCGAGCATGGAAAAGCATGCGTACGTATTTCCTCTTACTTTGCTGAGCAGACAGGAATCCCATGTGTTATGAATATCTGGACAGGCGATGGATACAAGGATATCCCAGCGGACCGTATGGGACCGAGAGTGCGCTATAAAGAATCAATTGATGAGAGCCTTTCTGAACCATACGATCCAAAGATGTTAAAACCATGTGTAGAGTCTAAGGTGTTTGGTATCGGAGTCGAGGCTTATACGGTGGGATCCGCAGAATATGCACTCAGCTATGCAGCGGCAAATATTGATAAATGCCTGCCGCTTATGGATAACGGACATTATCATCCGACAGAAGTTGTCTCAGATAAAATTCCGGCATTACTTACATTTTTCCCGGAGATTGCTTTGCATGTGACACGGCCGATTCGCTGGGATTCCGACCATGTGGTTCTGTTTGATGATGAGACAAAAGAAATCGCAAAAGAAATTGTCTGCTGCGAAAGAGGTATAGAACGTACTTATATCGCACTGGATTACTTTGATGCATCCATTAACCGTATTTCTGCATGGGTAACCGGATTCAGAAGTTTCCAGAAAGCACTCTTAAATGCCCTTTGCACACCAAACGAGATGCTTAAAGAACTTCAGGATACGAATCAGATGTCTAAGAAAATGGTGCTCCAGGAAGAAATCAAGACACTTCCGCTGGGAGATGTCTGGGAAGAATACTGCAGAAGATGTGGTGTGGCATCTGAAGGCTGGTTTGAAGAAGTAGAAAAATACGAAGCAGAAGTACTCAGCAAGAGAAACTAAATTTGGAAGGAGAAAAGATTATGAGTATTATGGATGTAAAATTTGTACAGGGATTTATTCGTATGTGTAATGACGGATGGGAGCAGGGATGGCATGAGAGAAATGGCGGAAACCTGTCTTACCGCATGAAAGAGGAAGAGGTTGAAGAAGTAAAAGAATATCTCAGTCTTGACGGAGAATGGAAAGAAATCGGAACTTCTGTGCCTGAATTGGCAGGAGAATTCTTCATGGTAACAGGAAGCGGAAAATATTTCCGCAACGTCATCCTGGATCCGGAAGACAGCATCTGTATCATAGAATTGGATGAAAAAGGTGAAAATTACAGAATCTGCTGGGGCCTGGTAAACGGAGGAAGACCGACCAGTGAACTGCCTAGCCATCTTATGAATCATGAAGTGAAAAAGTTGGCAACCAATGGTGCGCACAGAGTCATTTACCATGCACATACAACGAACGTCATTGCACTTACCCTAAAGATAAAAAAGCTTTCCGGCAATTCAGTTCAAAATAACTTTCTCGCCGGTTGTTCCAAAATAACAGCATCCCTGATAGAGGTCATTTTCATATAATCTGACAAGAATCGTCCGCATCCGCAAATCGAGCCGGTGGTAGACGACGGAGCTTACCCAGGGAAGACCGAGGATATACTCTCTTTGATTTTCCTCCAGAACCTTGAGAGAGTCTGAGAATCCTGCAGGATCTTTCAAAAGCCGCAGACCGAAATCGCAGGATGCATAGGCATCTTCAGAATTTGTAGCATATTTTGCGGAAAGTAAGTCGGAAAGTGGACCATGCGTATCGGGATCATAAGTATAGGTAGTCCAATGAATCTCCGGCAGCGTAGCTTCACTGACAATAACCTGACGGAAGCTGGTTCTTCCGTAGCTGTCCCTATCCTGAATGTAGGAGATTTTTTTGTGAATGCCTGCATTTCCGGGCTCTTCCAGAAGAAGTATGCGGTTGTCCAGCATCGATTCCCATACGATTCGCTGAATCCGTTCATAAGGTGTGGGAAAATTAAGCTTTTTGGATATCTGGGGGACGGTATATCCGTGCCCGGCCAGATGGCGGATGGCACCGTCGCTTGCTACTTCAAATGTAAAATTGGATAGTGCTTTTTGAAAATAATTTTCTTTGGACATAGACAGCCCCCTGATTCTTAAATAGACTGTATGATGAATTCATTTCAGTGGTGCTTTGTATTATGATACATTATAACATTTGCGGGAGGTACAGTCAATGTTCCCGCGGGTGGAATCCATAAGAATCAGAGGATACGACTGTATAGAAATTGGCGTTGTACGAGTGGAAAAAAGGTGATAAAATAACGGATAATATGAACCGCTATATGACGGGATACCGAGGAAGTATGAAAGGAGACTTGGCGTGTGAAGAATAGGAAATATAAATCATGGAAGCAGAGGGTGACGGCGTTTGTATTGGGATTTCTGGTATTGCCGGCAGTACTGATGCTTCAGTCGCTGATGAATATCATGTCATATCAGATTCTGGGAACAGCTCCGACACTTGCAGTTAATGCAGTGCCGATCACATTGATCTTGATCATGCTGATCGGAATCTGGTATCGGTTCGAGACAGGATACCGGTTTTCCCCGGTGCAGGATGTAGGGAAAGTTCGAAGAGCACCGCTTTACCTGGCGGCAGTCGGAATCGGGGTCCAGGGAATCAGCAGCCTTATGATGATTGCCATACAAATTCTCCTTCCAAAGGCGTTGGAAGATTATGAACAGCTACTCGGAAATTCGGGAATGGGAACGATGTCTCTCCCTATTATTATATATACGGTTCTTCTTGCTCCGATTGTGGAGGAACTGATTTTCCGCGGTTTGATTCACCATTATTTTGAAAAGGCAGGATTGGCGTTCTGGATCGCGAATCTTTTGCAGGCGATACTGTTCGGTATTTACCATCTGAATCTGGCGCAGGGAATCTGTGCCGGGGTTATCGGAGTATTGATCGGTTATGTGGTAAGAAAATATGACACATTGGCGGCGGGGATTGCACTTCATATTGTTTTTAATATGTGGGGATATGGACTTATGCTCTTTTCTGTTCCGGACAGTCTGGGTAGAATCCTTCTTATTCTGGAGCTGATCCTTGCCGGATACGGGCTGTGGGGAATAATGCAGATACAAAAAGAATGGTAAATATGCTGTGTGTTTTATGCGATTTTGGCGTTTGATTATGCACAATGTTGAAATCGTTATTTATTTAACAATTTGTGTTGACAAAAGAAATAGAATCCAATATAATAGCATTATAAAGATTGTTAATTAATTAACAATAAGCAAACTACTATGATTCCATTATTTCATTACAGGAGGATTCAAAATGGCAAATCAGGAAACCAACATCCCAACCATAATCGACAACCCGGAAGCGCTGGAAGCGAAAATGAAAGCGATGAAGGAAGCACAGAAAGTCTTTGCTACTTATACACAGGAGCAGGTAGACAAGATTTTCAAGGCTGCGGCTACAGCAGCAGATAAGGCCCGTATCCCACTTGCAAAAATGGCAGTTGCAGAGACCGGAATGGGTATCGTAGAAGACAAAGTAATCAAGAATCATTATGCATCAGAGTATATTTACAACGCTTATAAAAATACAAAGACCTGCGGTGTGATCGAAGAAGATCCGATATACGGAATTAAAAAAATTGCAGAACCGATCGGCCTTGTTGCCGCAGTTATTCCGACCACAAACCCGACTTCAACAGCAATCTTTAAGACATTGATCGCATTGAAGACAAGAAATGCAATCATTATCAGCCCGCATCCGCGTGCAAAAGCATCTACGATTGCTGCTGCAAAGCTTGTTCTGGAAGCGGCAGTAAAAGCAGGTGCACCGGAAGGAATCATCGGCTGGATCGACGCTCCGAGTCTGGAACTTACCAATATGGTTATGCGGGATGCTGATATCATTCTTGCTACAGGTGGTCCGGGAATGGTTAAGGCTGCTTACTCTTCAGGAAAACCGGCACTTGGTGTCGGAGCAGGAAATACTCCGGTTATTATTGATGAGACAGCAGATATCCGTCTGGCAGTGAACTCCATCATCCATTCCAAAACATTTGACAATGGTATGATCTGTGCTTCTGAGCAGTCAGTGACGGTACTGGAGAGCATTTACAAACAGGTCAGAGATGAGTTTGAATACAGAGGATGCTACTTCCTGAAAGGCGACGAGATCGAGAAGGTTAGAAAAACGATCATCATCAACGGCGCACTGAATGCGAAAATCGTTGGTCAGAAGGCTGCCAAGATTGCAGAGATGGCCGGCGTGACTGTTCCGGCAGAGACGAAGATCCTGATCGGTGAAGTGGAATCTGTAGATATCAGTGAAGAATTTGCACATGAAAAACTGTCTCCGGTACTTGCAATGTACAAGGCAAAAACATTTGACGAAGCACTTGCCAAGGCAGAACAGCTTGTTGCAGATGGCGGATATGGACATACATCTTCTCTGTACATTAATACGAACGAAAAAGAAAAAATGGCAAAACATGCTGCAGCAATGAAGACATGCCGTATTCTTGTGAATACTCCTTCTTCTCATGGCGGTATCGGAGACCTTTACAACTTCAAGCTGGCTCCATCTCTGACACTTGGATGTGGTTCATGGGGAGGAAACTCTGTTTCTGAAAACGTTGGAGTAAAACACTTAATCAATGTCAAGACCGTTGCTGAAAGGAGAGAAAACATGCTCTGGATGAGAACACCTGAAAAAGTTTACTTCAAGAAAGGATGTATGCCGGTTGCCCTGGATGAACTCGGAACCGTTATGGGCAAGAAACGCTGCTTCATCGTAACGGACTCTTTCCTTTACAAAAACGGATATACAAAACAGATTGAAGATAAATTAGACCAGATGGGAATTGTTCATACATGCTTCTCTGATGTAGAACCGGATCCGTCCCTTGCATCCGCTAAAGCCGGTGCAGCAGCAATGCGTGCATTTGAGCCGGACTGCATTATTGCACTTGGTGGTGGTTCCGCTATGGATGCCGGAAAAGTTATGTGGGTTCTTTATGAAAATCCGGATGCAGACTTCGACGATATGGCAATGGACTTCATGGACATCCGCAAGAGAATCTACACCTTCCCGAAGATGGGTAAAAAAGCATATTTCGTTGCGATCCCGACTTCTTCAGGTACCGGTTCAGAAGTAACACCATTTGCAATCATCACAGATAAAGAGACCGGAATCAAATGGCCGCTTGCTGACTACGAACTGATGCCGAACATGGCAATCGTTGACACAGACAATATGATGAGTGCTCCGAAAGGACTTACCTGTGCGTCAGGTATCGACGTAATGACACATGCAATCGAAGCTTATGTTTCTATTATGGCTTCCGATTATACAGACAGCCTTGCACTGAAGGCAATCAAGCTCGTGTTTGATTACCTGCCGCGCGCATACAAAGACGGAAATGATGTGGAAGCAAGAGATCATATGGCAAATGCATCCTGCATGGCCGGTATGGCATTTGCAAATGCATTCCTTGGTGTAAACCACTCACTTGCTCACAAATTAGGTGCATTCCATCACCTGCCGCATGGTATTGCAAATGCGCTGGTACTTACAGAAGTAATGCGTTATAATAGTGCTGAGGTACCGACAAAGATGGGTACATTCTCTCAGTATCAGTATCCGCACACACTGGCGCGTTATGCTGAAATCGGACGTTTTGTAGGTCTGACCGGAAAGAACGATCAGGAAGTATTTGAAAAACTTCTTGCTAAACTGGAAGACCTGATGAGAACGATCGAGATCAAACCGACGATCAAGGATTACGGTGTAGATGAGAAATATTTCCTGGATACTCTGGATGACATGGTAGAGCAGGCATTTAACGACCAGTGTACAGGTGCGAACCCGAGATACCCGCTGATGTCAGAGCTGAAAGAAATCTATCTGAAAGCTTACTATGGTACAGAAAACAAATAGGTAAATGCAGATATTTTTAGACGTATAAATCAGTTTAAAAGAAAGGATGTCTACCATGAATGTAATGAATAAAGATGTAGTTGTAACCCGTCCGTATAAGGTTGTTTATAGAGAAGGGGATCAGATCATAAAAGTGTTCACACCGGAACACGGAAAAGCAAATGTATTTAACGAAGCTCTGTGCCAGGCACGTGTGGAAGAAAGCGGACTGAACATTCCAAAGGTTCTGGAAGTAACCCAGATTGACGGAGAGTGGGCTCTTAAGATTGAATATGTAGAAGGAAAGACCATGGAAGAGATCATGGAAAATGATCCGGTCAATATGGAAAAATACATGGAGCAGTTTGTGGATCTTCAGCTTACCATGCATGCAAAAAAAGCTCCGCGTCTGACGCTTCAGAAGGATAAATTCGCACGTAAGATTGAAACTCTGAAAGAAACTGTTGATGCTACAACACGTTATGAGCTTCAGACCAGACTGGATTCTATGCCGAAGCATACCAAGCTCTGCCACGGCGATTTCAACCCGAGCAACGTAATCGTAGCAGAAGACGGAACCATGACCATCGTAGACTGGTCACATGCTACACAGGGAAATGCAAGTGGGGATGCTGCGATCACGTATCTGCAGTTTGCATTAAAGAATCAGAAACTTGCAGATCTGTATCTGGATCTGTTCTGCAAGAAGAGCGATACAGCAAAACAGTATGTACAGAAATGGCTTCCGATTGCGGCAGCAGTACAGCTTACGAAGGGAATTGAAGAAGAGAAAGCATTCCTTTCAAGATGGATCGATGTAATTGACTTCCAGTAGGAATTATTATTATATCAAAATAACGCTCAGACCATATGGTCTGGGCGTTTTTTTATAATGTAGAGAGGGAAATTCAAGTACGCCTCGGCTGCCTTCTTTGGAGTATTATATTTCTAAATCAGGATTGTAACTGCCGGAGCATCTGGAGCATTTCCAGATCTTCGGCAGTTACTTTCAGGTTGGAAGCAAAGCTCTTACCGTCAGGGCAGGTGACCTGGATTTCCAGGATCGTACCCTCCTGGATGGCATTTTGGGATACGGCTTTTATAAAATTCGGAAACTTTGGATGACGGGCAGTGAACTCGTTCCAGAGTTTTTTTAATTGAAATAAATTCATAGGATTCATATAATTTGTACTCCTTTAAATTAAGTCTAATGTAATTGGCACGATAAAGTATAGCATATCCGAGAAAAGCATACAACGCATCAATCATATTTTGCCAGATGCTTATCCCGGTAGTCTTTTGGCGAAATCCCGTACTCTTTCTTAAATGCCCGGAAAAAGCTGGAGTAGTCCCCGAATCCGTAAGTCTGATAAATTTCGGAAATATTAGCATTTCCAAGGATAGCTTCCTTACAGAGGGCAAGTCTTTTTTTCGTGATATACTGGTGGATCGATATGCCGATCCTGTCTTTGAAAACATGTGCGATATGGTATTTGCTTAAATAAAATTGATCAGCCAGCCTTTCAAGCGACAGGTCTTCATCCAGATGCTCTTCGATGTAGGCTGTGAGCTGACGGTACAGATCCTGTTCTTCACTCGGCGAGCTTGGAACATTTCTTACATAGATCAGACGGTTCAGGCAAAGCACCAGGTCGTTCACACACAGGGTAATCTGAGCATCCCGCCCGAAACGTTCGGAATGCATTTCCTCGATCAGCCTGAGAATCAGTGACTGAATGTTGTTGAATGTAATCCGGTCGTTATGGAAAAGATAAGTTTTTGAAGTCTGTACGTATTGCATCAGATAGACGTAGTCCGGTGAAAGCTGCATCAGATGGTTACAGTATTCCTGACTGATCCAGAAAACAAACCGCCGATAAGGGACTTCGTGACTGTGGATGATCGGCTTGTGCGGAATGTGAGGCGGCATCAGCATAATATCGCCATATTTGATGGGAAATGTTTCCTGACCGATCTGGATACTGACATCTCCTTCCAGGAAAAAATAGAATTCATAATAATCGTGTGAGTGCAGGGCTACTTTTTCCAGGTTCTGGTCATTATAATAATAGATTTCAAAATCCTGTGCTACCATATACTGCCTGGTACTGAAAGCGGTCTGTAAATTCTTTCTCATGACAGTCTCCTTTCCGAATGAGAAGTACTGTATTTAGTCTAACATGAAACCGCAATTTTTGCAATGTATAGGGCAACCTCATCAATGGTATTTTGCATGGGAAAATAATAGAATCAACAAGTAAAACATCGATTCAGAAAAGGAAGGTATGAAAATTATGGAAATGACACTGAGATGGTACGGAAGCAAATTTGACACGGTTACGCTTCAGCAGATCCGCCAGATTCCGGGCGTTACGGGCGTAATCACGACGCTTTACGATACGGCACCGGGGGAAGTGTGGAGCCGTGAGAGAATCCGTGCGATGAAAGAAGAAGTGGAAGCGGCCGGCCTTCATATTGCAGGAATTGAAAGTGTAAATATTCATGATGCAATTAAAACAGGCGCGCCGGAAAGAGACCAGTACATTGCAAATTATATCGAGACGTTGGAGAATCTCGGAAAAGAAGATCTTCATCTGGTATGTTACAACTTTATGCCGGTATTTGACTGGACCAGAACCGAACTCGCAAGAGTACGTCCGGATGGTTCTACCGTGCTTGCCTACACACAGGAAGCAGTAGATGCACTGGATCCGGAGAAAATGTTTGAATCCATCGCAGGTGATATGAACGGAACGGTAATGCCGGGATGGGAACCGGAGAGAATGGAACACGTGAAAGAGCTGTTCGAACTTTACAAAGATGTAGACGATGAGAGATTATTTGAAAACCTGAAGTATTTCCTGGAAAAGATCATGCCGGTGTGTGACAAGTACGATATCAATATGGCAATTCATCCGGACGATCCGGCATGGAGTGTGTTCGGTCTTCCGCGTATCATCATTAACAAGAAGAATATTCTTCGCATGATGGAAATGGTGGACAATCCGCACAATGGCGTAACCTTCTGCTCAGGTTCTTACGGAACCAACCTTGAAAATGACCTGCCGGATATGATCCGCTCTCTGAAAGGAAGAATTCATTTTGCGCATGTCCGCAATTTGAAATTCATCACCCCGACCAACTTTGAAGAGGCAGCTCATCTTTCGAGCGACGGAACATTTGACATGTACGAAATCATGAAAGCTCTCTACGATATCGGATTTGACGGACCGATCCGCCCGGATCACGGACGTATGATCTGGGATGAAGTGGCAATGCCGGGATACGGACTTTATGACCGTGCACTTGGAGCAACTTATCTGAATGGTTTATGGGAAGCAATCGAGAAAGGGGCAAGAAAATAATGAAATTAAGTACAAACGGACTTGCAAATAGAAACGAATGGGAAGAAAAAGGATATGCCCTTCCGAAGTTTGATCGTGAAAAAGTAGCGAAAGCAACAAAGGAAAATCCATTCTGGATCCATTTTGGAGCAGGAAACATTTTCCGTGCGTTCCAGGCAAATGTGGTTCAGAATCTGTTAAATGAAGGTGTGCTTGACCGCGGACTTATCGTGGCAGAAGGTTTTGACTACGAAATTGTTGAAAAAATGAATCGACCTCATGACGATTACAGCATTCTCGTTACATTGAAAGCGGATGGAAATGTAGAAAAAACAGTGGTAGGAAGTGTTGTAGAATCCTGCGTTCTTGATTCCGAAAATGCGACAGAGTACGATCGCCTGAAAGAAATTTTCAGCAAAGATTCTCTTCAGATGGTATCCTTCACAATTACAGAAAAAGGCTACAGCCTTGTAAATGGAAAAGGTGAAATGCTTCCGGCGGTTGTAGAAGATTTCGCAAAAGGACCGGAAAAACCGGCTAGCTATATCGGAAAAGTTGTTTCTTTATTGTACACCCGTTATCTGGCAGGGGCAAAGCCGGTAGCTATGGTCAGCATGGACAACTGCTCGCACAATGGTGATAAGCTTTACGCCGCTGTAAATGCATTCGCAGAAGCATGGACCAAAAACGGACTTGTTGAAGAAGGATTCCTTGCCTATGTGAATTCAAAAGATAAAGTGACCTTCCCATGGTCTATGATCGATAAGATTACACCAAGACCGGATGCTTCTGTAGAGCAGATCCTGAAAAATGACGGTGTAGACGAGTTGGAACCGGTTATCACTTCCAAAAACACCTATGTGGCTCCTTTTGTAAATGCGGAAGAATGTGAATACCTGGTAATCGAAGATGCGTTCCCGAACGGAAGACCGGAACTGGAAAAAGGCGGTCTGATGTTTACAGAAAGAGAAACTGTAGATAAAGTAGAAAAGATGAAAGTCTGCACCTGCTTAAATCCGCTTCACACAGCACTTGCTGTTTACGGATGCGTACTTGGATATCAGAAGATTTCCGATGAAATGAAAGACGCAGAACTGAAGAAACTGGTAGAAACTGTTGGATATGTGGAAGGCCTTCCGGTTGTTGTAAATCCGGGTGTGCTGGATCCGAAAGAATTCATTGATACTGTACTGAATGTGCGTATCCCGAATCCGTTTATGCCGGATACCCCGCAGAGAATCGCAACCGATACTTCTCAGAAACTTGCAATCCGTTTCGGAGAGACAATCAAAGCTTATCAAGCATCTGATGAACTGGATGTGAAATCTCTGAAGTTGATCCCGCTGGTATTTGCAGGATGGCTTCGTTACCTGATGGCGGTAGATGATGAAGGAAATAAATTTGAACTCAGCCCGGATCCGCTTCTGGATACCGTATGCCCATATGTTGCGGGACTGGAACTGAAAGAAAATCAGGATGTAGAAGCAGCGATTGCACCGGTACTGAAGATGAAACAGATCTTTGGAGTGGATCTCTACGAAGCAGGTCTTGCAGATATGGTTGTCGGATATCTTAAGGAACTGACAGCAGGAGTCGGTGCAGTGCGTGCGACTTTGAAAAAATACGTATAATTCAGAGATTTTGGAGAAAGTCAGGTAGAAAACTATGAAAGCATTTATGGATAAGGATTTCCTGCTTGAAACTGAGACAGCACAGAAATTGTATCATGAATATGCGGCAAAGATGCCGATCCTGGATTACCATTGCCACATTAATCCGCAGGAAATTGCTGAGGATAGAAAATTTGAAAACATTACACAGGTCTGGCTTGGCGGTGATCACTATAAATGGCGTCAGATGCGTTCCAACGGTGTAGAAGAAAAATACATCACAGGAGATGCTTCTGATCGTGAAAAATTCCAGAAATGGGCAGAAACACTGGAAAAAGCAATCGGAAATCCGCTCTATCACTGGAGCCATCTGGAACTGCAGAGATACTTTGGATATTACGGTGCGTTAAATGGAGAGACTGCAGAAGAGGTATGGAATCTCTGTAATGCAAAACTTCAGGAGGACGGCATGAGTGCGAGAAATCTGATTCGTCAGTCTAATGTAACACTGGTATGTACGACCGACGATCCGGTAGATTCACTGGAATGGCATGAGAAAATTGCGGCAGATGAGAGTTTCGAAGTACGGGTACTGCCTGCATGGAGACCGGATAAAGCGATGAATCTGGAAAAAACGGATTATCTGGAATATCTGAAAAAACTTGAAGTAGTAAGCGGCGTGAAGATTGATAGTTTTGCATCTCTGATCGAAGCACTAAGAATCCGTATGGATTATTTCGCAGAGCACGGATGCTCCGTATCGGATCACGGTCTGGAATATGTGATGTATGCTCCTGCATCGGAAGAAGAAATCGAAGCAATTTTTGCGAAAAGACTTCGCGGGGAAGCAGTCAGCCGTGCAGATGAACTTCAGTTTAAGACCGCATATATGGTGGCACTCGGAAGAGAGTACCATAAGAAAAACTGGGTTATGCAGCTTCATTATGGAGTGAAACGTGACAATAACGGAATGATCTTCGGAAAACTGGGACCGGATGCAGGAATCGACTGCATCAATAACTATGCTCCGTCTTCTGAAATGGCAGATTATCTGAATGCACTTGCCATTACAGATGAATTACCGAAGACAATCCTGTATTCCTTAAATCCGACAGACAACGCAGCAATCGGAACAATCATTGGATGCTTCCAAAGCGAAGAGGCCCGCGGAAAAATCCAGCAGGGAAGCGCCTGGTGGTTCAATGATAATAAGCAGGGAATGATCGAGCAGATGACATCACTGGCAAATCTTGGACTTTTAGGGAACTTTATTGGCATGCTTACGGATTCCAGAAGTTTTCTGTCTTATACCAGACATGAATACTTCAGGAGAATTATGTGCAATTTGATCGGAGGCTGGGTAGAGAACGGAGAATACCCGGCAGACGAAAAAGTACTGGGACGCATGGTACAGGATATTTCTTATAATAATGCAGTAAGATATTTTGGGTTTTAGCTAATGACAGGGGGACAGATTCCTTGACTCACACGCATGTGAGTCAAGGAATCTGTCCCCCAATCTATTGCCCCATTTCCTGTAGAATTCGTTTTTTTGTATCTAAGATCATTGGTTTGAATCTTTTTAAATCTTCGTCCGTCATCCGGTCTTTTGGTGCAGATATGCTGATCGCATATTTGGGTTTACCATGAAAACTTCTGAGGGAGACTGCGATACATCTTACACCCAATTCATTTTCTTCATTATCCAGAGAATACCCGCATTTACGGATTTCCTGAATCAAATGCATAAATTTATTGAAATCGGTAATGGTATATTCTGTCAGTTTGTGAATATCACTTTGTTCCCAGATACTCTTTATTTTCTCGTCTGACATATCGGCCAGCAATGCTTTGCCAACTCCGGAAGAGAAAAGAGGGATTGTTTTCCCAATCATAGAAACAAGGCGTACAACATTCTGGGAAGCTTCCACTTTATCAATATAAACAGCGTTCATGCCGTCGATTTCCACAAGATGTACTGTCTCACCGGTCTGCTCTGCAAGTGACTTGATATAAGGATGTGCCAGATCGATAATATTGTTCTGAGAAAGGACCTGGTTAGCAATTCCGCAGAACTTAAAACTAAGGCTGTATTTTAAAGTTTCAGGATCCTGTTTTACATAATTCATGCAAATCAGTGAGTTCAAGATGCGATGAACCGTTGTTTTGTTCAGATTTAACCCTTTGCTCAGTTCCAGAAGTCCCATGGGGCCGTATTGCGCTAGGTATTCTATAGTATTGAAGATACGTTCTGATACCTGGATAGGATTCTTTTCTTCCATGAAAGATTCACTCCGTTTCTTGTACTTGGGGTGCTGCATATTCTGCGCATCAAATTGTACTAAGTGGAATTGTAGCACGATTGTCAGAGAGAGTAAACAGGAAAATATCGTATTTTTTTTGAAATGTTTTTTGGGAAAAATCTGAAAATCCTGGAATGGACTGAAACGAAAAAAATTGAATAAAAAGTGCTGTTAACGCTTGACAATAGGAAGAAAGAGAGTATAATCATAGACACGAAAAGTTCATATTATGAAATTGAGTTTCATAATATGAAACATAGGCCGAAAGAATATAAATGGGAATAGGTCAATCTGGAAGGCAACAAGAATCGAAGTAAGAAAAGGAGAATCAAGATGAATGAAGTATTAGAAAAAATTCAGGAAATCGGTATCGTACCGGTCGTAGTACTTGACGATGCCAAAGATGCAGCACCACTTGCGAAAGCATTATGTGAAGGCGGACTTTCATGCGCAGAGGTTACATTCCGTACCGCAGCAGCAGAAGAGTCCATCCGTATTATGAGTGAGCAGTTTCCGGAAATGCTGGTAGGCGCAGGCACTGTGCTTACAACAGAGCAGGTTGACCGTGCAGTTGCAGCAGGAGCGAAATTTATCGTAAGCCCTGGAATGAATCCGAGAATCGTTAAATATTGTGTAGAAAAAGGAATTCTGATCACTCCGGGATGTGCGAATCCAAGTGATATCGAACAGGCTCTGGAAAATGGACTTGATGTTGTAAAATTCTTCCCGGCAGAACCGGCAGGCGGTCTTAAGATGATCAAAGCTATGGCAGCTCCGTATGTAGGAGTGAAATTCATGCCGACCGGCGGAATCAACCAGAACAACGTAAGAGATTACCTTGCATACGACAGAATTCTTGCCTGTGGCGGAAGCTGGATGGTAAAGGGAGATTTGGTAGCGGCAGGAGAATTTGACAAGATTAAAGAACTGGCAGCAGAAGCAGTAGAAATCGTAAAAGAAAGCAGAGGGAAATAAGAGATGAGTAAGAAAGTTATCACATTTGGAGAATTAATGTTAAGACTGGCACCGGAAGGATATTATCGTTTTGTGCAGGCTGACAAGCTTGGCGCAACATTCGGAGGCGGAGAAGCAAACGTAGCAGTTTCCCTTGCAAACTATGGATTTGATGCAGCATTCGTTTCCAAACTGCCGACACATGAGATTGGACAGGCAGCGGTAAACTCACTTAGAAGATACGGTGTAGATACATCTTACATCGCACGCGGCGGAGATCGTGTAGGAATCTACTATCTTGAAAAAGGTGCTTCTCAGAGACCTTCCAAAGTCATTTATGACCGTGCAGGATCTTCTATTTATACAGCTTCTCCGGAAGATTTTGACTGGAAGAAGATTTTCGAAGGCGCAGAATGGTTCCATTTCACAGGCATTACACCGGCACTGAACGACGGTGTGGCAGCAATCTGTCTGGAAGCATGTAAAGCAGCAAAAGAAATGGGCGTGAAAGTTTCCTGCGACCTGAACTACAGAAATAAACTTTGGAGCAAAGCTAAAGCAGGCGAAGTAATGGGTGAGCTTTGCAAATATGTGGATGTATGTATCGCAAACGAAGAAGATGCGGCAGATGTATTCGGAATCAAAGCAGCAAATACAGACGTAACAGCAGGTACCGTAAACCATGAAGGTTACAAGGATGTTGCAAAACAGCTTGCTGACCGCTTCGGATTCGAGAAGGTAGCAATCACACTTCGTGAGTCTATCTCAGCAAATGACAACAACTGGTCTGCTATGTTATACGACGGAACAGATTACTATTTCAGTAAAAAGTACAAGATGCATATCGTTGACCGTGTAGGCGGCGGCGACAGCTTCGGGGGCGGTCTGATCGCAGCATGCCTGAGTGGATACGATGCACAGGCAACGATCGAATTTGCAGTTGCAGCATCTTGCCTGAAACACTCCATCGAGGGTGATTACAATATGGTCTCAATGGACGAAGTTGCCAAATTAGCCGGAGGAGATGCTTCCGGACGTGTCCAGAGATAATATAAACCCATTTTTGTCATGATTTGAAAAAGGGCGTATCTTTGAAAGAGGATACGCCCTTTTGGTAGTGTCAAGTAATCTATGAAAAACTGGGCCGAAAAAAACAGGCTCAAACGAACCTTGAAAATTGCAAATATATAAGACGGAAGGCCCTCCGGGGGCTCAGGGCGCTGC